>NZ_CEZPJD010000098.1:11157-15388 GCF_983059655.1 Okeania sp. | reverse complement strand
ATGTCAACAATTTATCGTTTAAAAGCCAGTGAAATCGACCATCATTTTCTAGAAGAAATTCAAGCCAAATTTGGAGAAAAAGAAATTGAGATAGTTGTTTCAGAATTTGATGAAACAGATTATCTTCTCAAGTCAGAAAGCAACAAAAATAGACTATTAAAAGCTATTAAAAATGTAAAAAATCGTCAAAATTTAGTAGAAGTTAATTTAGAAGATTTGCAATGAGTAGAAGAATTGTTTTTGAATCCTCTACTTTTGCAGAGTTTACTGAGTGGGCAAAATTAGACAAAAAAATTTATCGTAAAATTGTCGAACTAATTCAGGATATAGAGCGATCGCCGTTTGAGGGATTAGGAAAACCAGAACCTCTGAAATATGAGTTAAGTGGTTTTTGGTCAAGACGTATCGATCGCGAACATCGTTTAATTTACCAAGTTACTGAGGAAGAAATTATTATTGTAGCTTGTAAGTATCATTATTGAGGATTCTGAATATAACTATTATTACTATTACCGAAAAACTTAATTGTGTTTAAACTCAACGCTCCTCTTACTTAGATGAGAATATTGCTATCATGCAGTTTAGAAGTTTCAAATGTGAAGAAATAACGAGTTGCTTCTTTATCAGAGGAGTTGTAGGAGATAGTTGATGAAGGTCTACGTTTAGTTATGTATCTTTAAAAATAATCTGTGGAGCGATCGCTCATGTAGGTTGGGAGGAGAAACCCACACAGACTATGGCACGGATGCACAGATTAAGTAACACACCGAAAATCAACGGTGGTGCGTTACATTTCATTAACGCACCCTACTGGACTATAATTTTTTTTCTACCTTCTCTATAATTCCCATTTCTCCTGTCTTCCCCTCCTGGGAGGGGTTCGGGGTGGGTTGTCTCCTGTCTCCTAATCTCACCCATAAGACTTCCATAAGCAAACCCTAATTACTCTAACTTTTTTCTAATCAAAATATCAACCTCTTCAATTTCAGCACTTGATTTTGGGATATCAAAAATCTCATTAGGAGCTTTAGCAGTAAAGCGATCGCTAATCCTAATAACGAACTTTGATTGAGTCGAATTAGTATTTAGGAAACAGTCAAGTTATGATGGTAAAATTTGAAATCCAGCTTGAAGAAAATGATTATCTAAAGTTAAAGCTGTAATAATTTTTCGTTTTTCCATAATGATAAATGATAAACAATCAGTAAGAGAATAAGATTTGTCTTGATGCTTTTGAAAATATTGCCATCCTTGATTAAATAGACTTTTATCGATATCTATTAATTCTATATCAGGACTGTATCAATAACCGATTACCAACTTCAACTGCTTTATAATGAAGATTTAGACTATTAAATAAAGTGACAATTTCTTTCATCAAAGATGTATGTTGTTGTGACTAAAAAAAGTTTGGATTTTGCTAAATAAACCCAATTTTTTAAGACTTGTTGATGAGCATCTTCATTTTTTATTTCCAAAGCTAAAATATAGCTAGTATCCAAAAAATAGATTGTTTTCATTGATTGTACAAATAACGATCGTAATTAATTGCGCCATCTTCTACATCACATTCCACAGGATTTTTACCTAAATCCCAAATAGAAGGTGTTTTTTTGATACTGGTGATAATAATTTTCCCATTTTCTTGAATGATTTCAAACTCTTGACTTTCTCCTAACAATTCTTTCGGTATTAATAAACCTTCTTCTGTTGCTATTAATTTCATGTTAATTACCCCAATTAATTTTCTAAATTAATCAAATAAAGTTATTTGGTCTTAGAGTTAGGCATTATCTACCTATTTTACTGATAAAATATTACTTTAGCAAAAGACTTTACTTTTGTCGATAATAGGTCTTTATTGTGGTGGAGCGATCGCTCATATAGGTTAGATTGAGGAACCCGAAACCCAACATAAGTATAGATATAGCATAGAGATTTGTTGGGTTGCGCTGTCGCTTAACCCAACCTACAATCTGATAGTTTCTGACTACAAATTTTTTTCAATGTCGATTTTATTTCTATTATTAACCATGAATTTTATCAAAATGCTAACAATAAAAACAATTAATTCATATCCACCAACAATGATTAGTAAGGCTATAAAACTGCTAGTAAGTGAGTAACGTAAGCTGAAATTTTCTGTTGAACTTAATAGTTCATTTTTATATTCATCGAAGTTTGAAATATATTCTTTTTTATCTAGCAGTATTCCTTGATTGTATCTATCCAAGCTGTATTCTCTAAAGTAAAATGTCACAACAATGACTAATACTAAAAAGACTATTACCCTAGAAACAAATTCGATATTTTTCATTATATTTGAGCTCCTGCAACAACACAACCAAGGAATATACCATAGGCAGAAAAAATGTTTTTTGCCTTAGTAGGATTATCATGTTTTGATCGAAGTTCAATAATCGTATATATAATACCAGCTATTACACCTATACCTATCAAGAAATCAGCGCTTTGTTGTGCAGCAGCACCCATACCAGAAATATGGCCAGAAATAAAACCAATTAAACCCATTAAACCTTTAAACAAATAGTCAATAATTTCCTTCGTCATTAAATTACTACCTCAAATAAAAACAGGACTTATATTAAGTAGGCAATATATGGTGCTAAACCTTGAAAGTCTATCTACATTTATACTTATTTATATATACTTGATCGGTTTAACAATAGACAATGTTAGAAACTCTTTCCATAATCGCCTGTACAATATAGTAATGGTATGCCAACTGAAATACTTTCAATTTTGTTCGTATTTTGTCTTCATTTCATCTACTTTTGTACAAAAATGTTAAAAATGTACTACACTGTTAAAAAATGTAAATAATAATACAAATTCAACCTTATTCCTTAACCCCATGAGTCTAGAAGAAACCTTAAAACTGGCCGATAAAATAGTCTTTGAGAAAACAGGCCAGCACTTAGACGACTTACAAAAAGCAGTATTGCAAGGAACTCTAAAACGTAAAAGATACAGGCAAATAGCTGAAGATTTTAACTATTCTGAAAGTTGCATCAGAGGCGTGGGTGCAGAATTATGGCAGATATTTTCAGAGGAGTTAGGGGAAATAGTGACTAAATCAAATTTTCGTTCGGCAATGGAGAGGTTTCATAACTCTAATATTTTAAACTTTGCAGAAAACGTAAGCGGTAGTTTCAACATTTGCGGAGAAGCAAGACACACCCCAAATATACCAAACTCACACCAACCTAACCAACAAACATCTCACCCCAAACAACCTGCAACTCCACATCAAGATTTAGACGAAATGCCAGAATTCGGTGACTTCTACAACCGCACCACCGAACTCGAAACCCTAGCCACCTGGATTTTACAACAACATTGTCGCCTCATTGCACTCACAGGTATCATTGGTATCGGCAAAACCACATTAGCAGTAAAACTCGTTCACCAAATAAAAGATAATTTTGACTATGTAATTTGGCGCAGTCTAGAAACATTCCCCACTTTTGCAGAATTTCAAGCTGAGTTACTTCAATTTTTCTCCCAGTCTCAACAACAAAAGTTACTGGAAAACACACATAGACCATTATCCCTAATTAAATATTTGCAAAAGTATCGTTGTTTAGTAGTCTTGGATGAAATTCATCACCTTTTTAGCAGTGGGGAGTTAGCAGGAAAGTACAAACCAGGATACGAAGAATATGAATACTTTTTCAAACAAATAGAAAAATTATCCCATGAAAGTTGCCTGCTATTAGTAGGTTGGGAACAACCCATTAAATTTGCTCAAGTCAAAAGCAAAAAAACTTCTATTCCTATTTTGCAACTGACTGGCTTAGATATTGCTAGCGCAACAGAAATACTCAGAGATTATGGTTTGGCAGAAATTGATAACAGGGAAAGACTCATTCACCTCTATCAAGGAAACCCTTTATGGTTAAAAAGTGTGGCAACTCAGATTCAAGAATTGGGAGAAAATTTGATTGAGTTATTGCCAGATGATGCCATCTTATTACCAGAAGATTTAAAAGATATTTTACAGGAGACAAGCGATCGCCTATCGGAAACGGAAAAACAAATCTTGGAGCTTTTAGGAATGAAAAATCAACCTATTAGTCTGGCGCAACTGTTAGAAACTACAAAAACATCACCATCAGATTTACTCAACACATTACAATCTTTGTGTAGGCGTTCCATGATTGAAAAACAAGAAAATTTTTACAGTGTCCCACCTGTAGTCAGGGAATAT
>NZ_CEZPJD010000098.1:0-11057 GCF_983059655.1 Okeania sp. | reverse complement strand
CATGATTGAAAAACAAGAAAATTTTTACAGTGTCCCACCTGTAGTCAGGGAATATTACAGAGAGAGTAAAGCAAAGCTCAATATGGTATGATTACTTGAAAAATCAAATCTCAATTTAGACTATGAAAATGAGAGAAATGCTAAAACAAAAGCGGGAAGAAATTCTATACTTAGCAGCCCAACATGGAGCATCGAATATCCGAATATTTGGCTCCGTTGCACGAAATGAAGAACGGGAAGATAGCGATATAGATTTTCTTGTGGATATGGAAAGCGATCGCAGTTTACTAGATCGTATTGGTTTAATTCAAGATTTAGAAGACCTTTTAGGTAGAAAAGTAGATGTAGCAACCGTTAAAGGATTACGCGAATCTTTCCGAGAAAGAATCATCACTCAGGCGATACCCCTATGACAGACGATCAAATGTATTTACAAGATATTCTCGATCGCCTCAGTCGCATTGAGGTTTACACGCAAGGAGGAAAAACAGAATTTTTACAATCATTTTTGATTCAAGATGGAGTAATTCGTTGTTTTGAAGTGATAGGAGAAGCCGTCAAACTGCTTTCTCCAGAATTAAGGCAAAATTATTCAGATATTCCCTGGCGAAGAATTGCTGGATTTCGAGATGTCTTAATTCATAACTATGCTGGAATAGACTTGGATGAAGTTTGGAATGTAGTAGAATATAATTTACCAGATTTAAAACCGAAAATTGTACGAATTTTATTGGACATATCTAATGAAACTTGAAAACGCAAATTTGCTAGTCGTACATAGTAATGGTAGTTGGAGACGAGCAACACCTAGCACCGGAGCAAGATGTTCCCACTGGCGTACTCAATGACAAAAATAATTAGATGCACTATTCCCTAATTTATGACTAACACAAATACACCAATCACAGATAACCTCAAATATGTCAATCCCCTAATTGGCACGGGATGTCATGGCCACACCCACCCAGGGGCCAGTGTTCCCAATGGTTTTGTCGTACTTGGTCCCGATACCAGAGTCGAAGGGTGGGATGCCAGTTCCGGATATTATGATAGCGATCGCAGTATTCTCGGTTTTTCCCACACTCACCTAAGCGGTACGGGTATTGCAGACTATGGGGATATTCTAATTTTGCCAAAAATTGGTACTATGACACTCGAACCGGGAACTCTGGAAAACCCAGACTCAGGTTATCGGGAACGCTTTGACAAAAATTCGGAAACAGCTTCTCCTGCTTACTACAAAGTTAAATTAAACTCAGGAATACAAGTCGAACTCACAGCTAAACAACGGAGTGGTTTCCACTACTACACTTTTCCCGAAAATTCTAAGGTTAACCTGCTCATAGACTTAGTTCATCGCCGAGACGAAAACACTATTTCCGCTAGTTTCAAAGTATTAGATCCATACACCATTGTTGGCAGTCGCATCAGTCAAAGTTGGTCGCCGGAACAAAGAATTTATTTTTATATCAAAATAGATAAACCACTGCAAAAAATATATATCTCCACCGATGGCAAAAATCTGAATCAACTCAACAGTGCCAATAACAAATATATTCAATCATATCTAGAATTAGGGCAAATTTCCAATCTCAAAGTACGAATTGGTATTTCCGCAGTAGATATTAATGGGGCGCAAAGAAACCTCGCTAAAGAAATTCCCACCTGGCAATTTTACGAAACAGTTGACTCCGGCAAACAACTCTGGCGCGAGAAACTGGCAAAAATTGATATTGAAACTGAAAACGAAACAGATAAAATCATTTTCTACACTGCTCTTTACCATACTTACAAAGCTCCACATATTTATATGGATGTAGACAAACGGTTTCGGGGAGCAGATGGACGCATTCATACCGCAGGAGGTTTTACTAACTACACCCTATTTTCTCTGTGGGATACATTTCGCGCTCTTCACCCATTGATGACTTTGCTGGAACCCTCAGAAACTAATGAATATATCAAATCTATGTTGATACATTACGACCAAGTGGGTTCCCTACCAAAGTGGAAACTGGGGGAAAAAGATGTCAAAACAATGGTTGGTCGTCATGCTATTAGTGTTATTGTCGATGCTTTTACCAAAGGTTTGAGAAACTATGATAATTGGTGGGCATTGGGAGCAACAATCGACACTATGAATAGAGAAGAAGCAGAATTAAATGCCTATCGTAATTATGGTTTTGTTCCCTCAGATGTCGATGTTAACTGGTCAGTGTCGCGGACTCTAGAATTTGCCTATAATGATTGGGCGATCGCTCAGGTTGCCAGAATTTTTGGAAATATTAGTCTGGCAGAAAGTTATGAAAAACGTTCTCAAGCATATCGCCAAGTATTTGACACAAGTCAAAAATTAATGCGCCCTAAACGTAAGGATGGTAGTTGGGATGATTTCGACCCCTTTGCAGCAGCATGGGAGTCTCCATTTATTGAGGGTAACTCCTGGCAATATACCTGGTTTGTACCTCACAATATTCCCGACTTAATTCAACTCATGGGTGGGAAATCAGAATTTTTAGCACAACTGGAAAAACTATTTTCCCTAGATAGTAGTCAAGGAAATGAACTACCCGATATTACAGGGTTAATAGGGCAATATGCTCACGGCAATGAACCCAGTCATCATATACCTTATCTTTTCAATTTTGTTGATCGCAACGATCTGACTCGTGCTTATGTCAAACAAATACTTACCACAATGTACAAAGCTACACCAGATGGCATCATAGGCAATGAAGACTGCGGACAAATGTCAGCTTGGTATATTCTCAGTGCCTTGGGTTTATATCAGGTGACTCCAGGTACACCAATGTTTGATTTGGGATATCTACATTTTTCTCAAGCGACTATACATTTGGATAATGGCAAAGATTTTGTTATTCAAAAAGGTAATCATTCCGAACCATATTTACTCAATAGTCAACCAGTGTCAGGGTGGCAAATTTCATATCAAGATATTATCAATGGTGGTGTGTTGAGTATTTCTGCACCAACACCAATAAATTCACCAATGCCAACAAATGTAATGCAATGGTATAACCAACCCCCTGTCTGGAGCAACCAAAATGGAGTAATTCAAGTTACCACAGGTGCAAAGACAGATTTTTGGCGAGTGACTAACTATGGTTTTATTCGCGATAACGGTCATTTTTATTATCAGAATATTACAGGTGACTTTACCGCCCAAGTCAAAATTACTGGTAAATATCAAGCATTATACGACCAAGCAGGTTTGATGGTACGTTTGGATGAAAAGACTTGGGTAAAATGTGGCATTGAATTTGTTAATGGCGTGCAACAAGCGAGTGCTGTGGTGACTAGAGAATATTCTGACTGGTCAGTGGTGCCGTTACCGGAAAACCCAGAAAGTATTTGGTTGCGGTTAAAGCGGAGTGGAGAAACGGTGGAAGTGGAATATTCTCTGGATGGAGAGAGTTATAGTTTATTGAGACTAGCTTATTTGACTACAGTAAATGAATTGCAAGTCGGTTTAATGTGTGCTTCTCCTGATGGGGATGGTTTTTCTGTTGTGTTTGAAGAATTTAGACTGTTTGATTAGAGCAGGGCCAACGCATCTAAATTCTGGAAGCTTCTGCCGTTAAGCTTTAGAAAATTAATGAGTAGAAATACTTATAAGTCTAACATCCTTGCCCTGTAAGAACTTCAAAATAAGATGCGTTTGCCCTGTTGATTAGAGAAACCGTTTGCAGTTTTAGTCAACAAAACAAAAATAACCACCTAATTAGAATAAAAATAGATTGGTAGCCAAATATTCCACACTATATTGGTAAATATTTTGTTAAACCATCGGGATTATATTCTGGTAATTAAGGCTTATCAAGAGCGTTTGCTTGTTGAGTGAAATTTAGAACCAGGCTTTATAGGAAAGAGAAAATACATATTTCTAAATACTCAAACGGAGAAACTATTAATTAATAATTAATCCGGAAAGTGGGGTTGCTCAAATGTAATGGTAACTGGCTAATGCCTATCACTGTTGAAATTGAAAATTACTCTATTAAAGCTCTGCGCAGTACATAGATGTGGGTAGTTCAATTCTAGAGTAACTACTACTTACTTTTACTTAATTTATATCAAGTATGAAATTTAGATATCAGTATTTTATCAGAAGAAATCGGCAACTTATTGCTTTTAGTTTAGCATTAATGTTGGCTCTTTTTCCTCTCAAAGTGTTCTCTAAACAGAATACGAACGTATCAACTAAAAAGTCAGTTATTCAAATAACAGAGCGAAACATTGCAGATCAAGAGCAGTACGATATACTGCGTGAAGCTGATGAGCTTTATAAAAAAAATGATTTTCAGGCAGCTAGGGAACTCTATGAAACTGTAAAAATATCGATACGAAAAGAACCAGAACTGGTCAAGGAACCGATATATGAAACAGATGTACAAAAACTCTCAGGGGCAATGAAAGTTTATTGGAGAAGTGCTTTGGATGGTTTCGAGAAAGACAACTATGCGCCTATTTTTGTTTCTCTGCGTCTGTTAACTCGTAATTACCCTGAATTTATTCCTGCTTATTTCAAGTTAGTAGAAGCTTGCAAAATGTACCAAGAAGCTTGTATTAGTGAAAATTACGCTAAGGATGACGATCCGAGAACAATTATTAATATCTTAGAGCAAGCTACGACTCTATATCCTTACGATCCTGATTTACTTAAAGCGAAAATTGAGGCTTTGGATGAGGTTAAAAATTATTTAGGTGCTTCAATAGCAGCTCGCCAGTTTTCCATTATATACCAAGATGAGGAAGAAGCATCTGAATTTAAAGCTTTAGCTGATAAATACCTCAAAAAGTACAAAAGACGGGTAAAAAGACAAGTGATCGGAAGTTCTATTGTTAGTGGATTATTTAACAGAAGTTAATTGCTGATGGGGGTTACAACATCTACTCTTATGAGGGGGTTAAGTCTCACCGCGACATTCAGGATTACATTAATGGCGTGAATGTAGAAAAAGAACCTGAACCTGACGAAGACGATCCAAATCGTGGAAAAAACAGAAATTAGTTTTGTTTTTTAATTAATTTTTATGGGTGCATTTAAGATTGGTTAATTAATTTATGGAGTAATTAAAGATGACATACCTAGAAGAACGCAAAGAGACTATTCCGGTAGAACTTCCTAATGGGGCAATAGTTAAAGTTGAAGTGGCTCAAGTAAGAGGTAGGCAAGATGTTTCATCTTCTATTTTATCTTTCAAACCTGTTACTGATGCGCTAGGGGGAGTAACTGAGGCGATCGCTACTTCATTAGAAAAGGCAAAACCTACTAAGGCTACTGTTAAGCTTGGCATGGAAATATCTTTGGAAGCAGGAAAATTAACTGCAGCAATTGTCAAGGGGTCTAGCAAAGGTAACTTGGAGATTACACTAGAGTGGGAGACAAAAGCCTAGTGAATTAATCAGGATTTACGAAAATATCAAATTATACACCGTCTGTAGGGGCGGACAGCCGTTTGCTTGCACATACTTCGTAACGCTCCTACTAAATATGGTAGTTATGCGTAAGTCTTTTTAATAAACAGGACTTACGCAGAGACTCTACATATAGCGAGGGCGAATGCCATTTGCTAACGCAAAGCTCCGCTAACGCTCCTACAGATGCTGGTTTCAAAGTCAATTTGCGTAAGTCCTGTTAATAAAAAGGGAACAGAAGAAGAGAAATTATGGAATTTTTGAAATATTGCACAGTAAAGTTAAGCTTTGCCAACAACAACAGACAGGGAACAGGTTTTTTTATCGCCCCTGGGTTCATTCTTACCTGCGCTCATGTAGTAAAAGACTTAGATGATTTGCCAATTCAGATTCGCTGGCAACAGGAACAAAACTTTGCTGAAGCTAGAGTCGAAAGCTTAGTCTATAAATTTGATTTAGCTTTGCTAAAGTTTAATCCACCAAAAGATAAAAACCTTCCTTGCGTATACTTAGGGGAAGAAGATTTGATGGATCGTGATGGACTACATACTTTTGGTTATCCAGATCGAGATTATGATGATGGCTGCCCAGCAAAGTTTGTTTACGAGGGGATGATTGGCGGAGAACTACCATTAATTAAGTTTCAATCAGGTCAAGTACGTCCAGGGATGAGTGGTTCAGCATTAGTTAATGAGAGAACTAAAAAAGTTTGTGGTGTTATCAAGTCTACCCTAGATAGTTGGAGTGATTTAGGTGGTGATGCTATACCTACATCTGTAATTCTATCCCAGTTTCCTGAGCTAAGAGAATTACAGCAAAAATTTCATCAGCAAGACCGACGCTGGATTGAAAATATGGAGGGAACTGGTCAAACTGAATCCAAAGGAGAACCTTCTGAATCACAAGATGGGTTTATTTATGATGCCTACATTAGTTATGTGGATAAAGAACCAGATGCAACTTGGGTTTGGGATACTTTAGTACCAAAATTAGAAGATGCTGAACTAAAAATTGCTACTCCAGAAGACGAAATTCTTGGTGTACCTCGTGTTGTAAATATTCAAAACATGATTGAACAATCTAAACGTACTGTGCTTGTTTTATCAAATGATTATTTAGAAGATGATTGGGCTGATTTTCAAAATGTATTAGGACAAACTTTAGGAATTGAGGAAGGCAAATATCGACTTATTACCCTGAAAATTTCAGAATTTGATAATGGGCAACTACCTTCTCGTTTGAGAACATTAACACCCTTAAATTTATTAGTTCATCCTCGCAGAGCAAAATCAGCATTGACTCGTTTAATAGAAACGTTGCGATCGCCTTTATAAAAACGATTAAATTCTACATCAACAGCTAATACCAAAATAATTAGAACTTACGCACCTGCGACGTATTTTCGTCCGAAGCGACCGACAGGGTTTAGCAATCTCAAATCCTAGTTTTTCCTACCTCATGCGTAAGTCCCGATCGTTAACAGTTTTATGATTAACAGTTTTATGAATGAACCACAATTATCTCCCAAGTACGATGTTTTTATATCTTACGCAGAAGCAAATAAAGGTTGGGTAAAAAAATTTTTATTACCATTATTAGAGAGTGCTAAAGTTAAATGTGTCGAACCCGAAAACTTTTCTCTAGGAGTACCTGAACGTCAAGAAGCAGAAGGATTTATCGAAAAAAGTAAGTATGTTTTACTGATTATTTCAGGTGCTTATTTGACTGATAAGTTTACTGAGGTTCTTGCTCAAAGCTATGGAAGAGAAAAGAGATATTGGTCTGTAATTCCGCTGCTTTTAGAACAGGTTCAGTTGTCTTCAAGATTAAAAATGTTAACATCTTTGGATCTTACCGATTCGAGGAAGCGGCACCGGGGAGTAGAGCGTCTCTGCAAACAACTCAAGGGTCCTATATCTGAACTATTTACAAAACCAGACTGTCCTTATCCTGGGATGGAAACTTTTAATGAAGGGGATAGTGAAAACTTTTGGGGTCGTGACAAAGAGATTGATGCAATGGTACGTCAACTGGATAATTATCCTTTTCTTGCAGTTATTGGTCCTTCAGGAAGTGGTAAATCTTCACTGGTTTTTGCAGGATTAATTCCTGCATTGAAAAACAGTCCGCGCTTTTCTGGAAAATCAATAGTGAAAACTATGCGACCTGGTATCAAACCTATGACAACACTTAAACAGATACTAGGAGAGAATTTAGATGAATTAAGTACAACTGTCAATAATTTTCTTGACAATCAATCTAATGCACAACCTTTTCTGCTTATTGTCGATCAATTTGAGGAGGTATTTACAATAGTAAAAGAGCAAGAAGAACTCCAAAATTTTCAACAAAAATTATCCGAATTGATTCAACTTAAAAACTGCTATGTTGTGCTGACAATTAGAGCAGATTTTTATCAAGATTTATTTGCTTTACAACCTCTTTGGAATAAAATTCAAGCCCATCGTTATGAAGTTGAACCTTTGGATAAAAATGGTTTACGGGAAGCAATTTTAAAGCCAGCTAAAAAAGTAGGTGTTTATATAGATCCCGTATTAGAAGAGCGCCTAGTAAGGGATTTTTCAGGAGCTAAAGAACAGGGAATTTTGCCATTTTTTCAAGTAACCTTACAATTTCTTTGGGACAAGCTAGAAGTTCAATACATACCACTTCATGCTTATGAGCAACTCAAGGGATTAGAGGCGATAATAGCTGATAAGGCAAATAAAGCTTTACAATCCTTAAATGAGAAAAATGACAACCTAGAGGGAATTGCCCGTAATATTTTTCTACGTTTAGTACAATTTGGAGAAGGGCAACCAGATACTCGGCGACCAGATACTCGTCGCCAACAATTTGTAAATGATTTACAGAAAGGTAATAATCCTGAAGAATTCAAAACAGTTTTAAATCATTTTCTTGATGGTAAACATCGACTTTTAACTATTAGTGGAGAAGAACATGAATCAGACCAAATAATAGATTTGGCTCACGAAATCTTGATTAGCAGTTGGCCTAAATTTGACGAATGGATAAATCAATACCGTGAAGCAGAAAAAAAACGCCGTCAGTTAGAGGAAAAAGCGCATGAATGGGTCGAACGTAAGAAAAGGAA
The DNA here is from genome assembly GCF_983059655.1 of Okeania sp. Taxonomy (NCBI): domain Bacteria; kingdom Bacillati; phylum Cyanobacteriota; class Cyanophyceae; order Oscillatoriales; family Microcoleaceae; genus Okeania; species Okeania sp. The sequence goes on along the minus strand of NZ_CEZPJD010000098.1, from coordinate 2,503 downwards.
CAATAGTCTGCTCAATAGTTACGACTCAAAAGAAGCAAACAAATGGTTAAAAACACCTGATGCTAATTACCTTGGATACAGTGATGAGCTAATTGCCTTAGTCAAGCGTTCTCAACGTATGATTTTGTTGAGAAAATTAGGTCTATCAGGATTAACAACTGGTTTAATTATTACAGGAATTATAACTTTGTTAGCACGACAACAAGCTGCGCGAGACCAAGTCATAAGAGAAACAGTTCTCAAGGAAACCACACCAGATTTAGTAAGGGAGTTATCACAGCGACTTCCTAGTTTTGTCAAGATTGCAGAGAAAGCAAAAAATTCTAGAAAATTTGAAAAAGCTTTGGCAAACTATCAATTTTTGGTAGGTCTTAAACAAATGGATAGTCAAATAGAATTCTCTGCTAACCCTGATGATTTTTCAGAACTAAAATCAGAAATAAAACAAATTCAAAGAGTTGCTGAACAAGCTGAAAAACCTTTAGCAGAAGTCATAAGTTTAGCTCAGATTCCTATATTAGAAGAACAGTTAAAAGCAGGTAATTTTGGAGTTCGGAAACTTGTAGCACCTAATTCAGAAATTGAAGGGAATTACTTTGGACCAGCAGCAGGAGATCGACAATTTACAGGTGCTTTGCAAACAACTTACAGAATTTTAATGATGGAAAATGGTGCAAATGCAGACCGCAATCAAGATGGTTTATTAATTGATGGAGAAGAACAATTGATTCCCTGTGCTACTTTAGAAGAAATAGAAGAACTGTGGCGCAAACATACTCAAGGCCGTTGTGGGTGGTATGGAAAAAATAGCGATCGCGAGGCTCCAAATTGTCAAGAATTAGAAGGTCAAACCCTAGCAATTAAAATTATTGATAATTTCGCAATCCCTCATTTTCATCAGCGACTAAGCGCAGAGTGTCAAGTTGTTCAATTACCAGAAATAGAAACAGAAATTGCACAGTAAAAATCTACCAATTATTTTGATAAATTTCAATTCAAACTAGGAAAATATTATGAAAAAAATACAACGTTTTTTGCCATTATTCTTGATTAGCTCAGTCACCGTTTCTACCCTAGCAATTTTACCATTTTTAGAAAATTTGAGTAGCCTTGCTGAAATTCCTGCCTATGCCAAAATAGTTCAAATTCTTGGTCCAAATAATATTAGCGTGCGGATTGGTAGACAGGTAAGACCAGTAAATATTGATAGTAGGTTATCTCCTTCTATTAATCATCAACTTAATGCCCTTTTAATGCCTAATAACAATCTAACTTTTGGTACTCTTGAGTTTTTTGAAAAAAATGATAATTCTAAAGGACTAAAAATACAAGCAAAAACACGAAACGATCAAGTCACTTTCTATTACTTTCCTTGCACCATTAGAGTCAGCGGTAATGCAATTATTGAGTGGAAAAATTTAGGTCGAGGTGGTGGTAGAGCCTGTGAAAAGGGTATTCGAGTACAGCAAGCAAGTGCCAGCAAAGCAGAGTTAACAGAATTAAATTTATATGCTAATAGTCAAGGGACGGTTTTTGCTCAAGCACTTCGTCAAAGACAACAAGGTTACTGTAGCGTAGCTTCAGACTCTGGGAAAAGTTGGTACGGGATTAGTACATCAGAAGATCCTTGCCAGGAACCATTACAAGAATGTCAAAAAGATGGAGGAAATAACTGTACTACTTTAGCACAAGATTTTTGGAAGAGTAGGGAATCAGAATTAGAGGCGATCGTATCGTGCAGAAATATTCCTTCTGCTTCACGAAAAGGATCTGGAGCAGAAATGCCAGACTTGATTCGTAATTTATGGAGCGAGGTTCAAGAACAAGGAGGGCAAACTTGTGCATTGAATATTCTGGGAATTAATGAGGCGCTCGTATTGCCAAAGCCTGGTACTCAAAGAACTACTGTTGAGGTGGATGATCTTGACCCTTGTCTAACTTTTAGAACTCACTTTGGAACAGCCATTGTTAAGTCAACTAAAAAACCGGAAGGGACTCCCGTAGAAGTAGGCAAAGAATATAAATACTGTGAAGAATCAGAGGAAGACTCGATAAAATCTGTCGATCCTGAGAATGAGTCCATAGAAATGCAGGTTTTTATGGCTCGTGAGAGAGGATACGAGCTGTGCGATCAGCAACAAGAAAGTGGCGAATCAGGGGTTTATGAACAGATAATACAGCTTACTGCAACGGAAGGGGTAATTAAGATTAATTATGAGATGTATGGCGTACCTGATAGACTAATAGTAACTCATAAAGACAAGACTCTATACGATACGAAAAATGAAAAAGGAAGTGAAAATGGTTACGTTTCAGGAAAAAACACTGTATCAATTTCATTAAAGGAAAACTCTGGGCGAGTAAAAGTGAAAGTAATTGGAAACCTAGAAGACGAAGGAACTAAATGGAATTACGTCTTATCTTGTCCTCGCTAACAATATTCTATAAAACGGAGAGGGGGGGATTCGAACCCCCGTATAAGTCACCCCATAACAGCATTTCC
>NZ_CEZPJD010000097.1:0-15431 GCF_983059655.1 Okeania sp. | reverse complement strand
CATTAAGTTTCCACCAGAAACTCTTCTGGATCGACCCCCCAATTTACCCAAGTAATAGCCTCCCTGGCTTTACGAATATCTGGTGGCACCCTTGTGGCGTGGATATAGTTTGTACTAGGGCAAGTCATTTTTAATAGATAAATGGGTTCAACATCAATATAATTGTCTATTCTTAATAGAGTATACTCTCGCCAACTATCTAATTCTACTGCCTGCAATTCTTGACAAATTCTACTGTACCCTATTCCCTGAATTAATACCCGTCGTAGTTCGGCATTTTCCTCTTCCAGTAACCATCGTACTTGCCATCGTTCGGGATATAATAATCCATATTTTTCTGGCAGCTTTACCCCATGATAAGCATAGATACGATAACCATCAATAAATCTAATTGCCGATCCCCCTTCACCATGAAAACGGTTTTGTTCGTCCAGATACAACTTGACTGGGCGATCGCATACCAAACAAGTATTCTCTAGTGGCAACACAAACCCACATTCTTTAACCAACCCTTGAAGTGCCTGCCATTTTTTTTCGTTGTAACTACACTTCAGTACAGATACACAGAAGTCGAGCATTTCAATGGAGCTTGCCATCAAATTTTGGCTAATATTTGATACTAACCCGATGGCATCACCTATTTGTTGTAGGGGTTGCTTAATCTTTTCTTCCCACTCTCGGATCGGGGAGTAACTAGAGAGATGTTGCCATACATTAACTTCTATATGTTGTGATAGGGGTTGTCCAATTTGTTGCCAAATTACATCACCAAATCTAATTAAAGGATCTCCTCCAGGAAACTCTATTAGTTGTTGTCGCAACTGTTTTTGCTGCTGTTCCCAGATTTGCCTAATAATTCCACCTTGCCATTGTATCCACAACTCTCCCAAAAATTCTGCATTTTCAGCTAAGGCATCTTGCCAGATAAACATTAGCTGTAGTAATTCCTCATTAGGCAAATCATTTTCCAGTTTCAGCCAGAGTTGCTCATCAATTTGACTTTCTATTTCTTCTGAGAGTTGAACTTGTAAGGAAGTTAGTAAGGGAGTGCCTAACATTTGCACTAAACGTTGAGGCGATCGCGATCCTACTATCTCTTTTATCGCATCTGGACTACTGATAAATAGAATCTCTGGCTCTCGTTTTTCCATAGCAGAATAAGCTGCTTTGACAGCATTTGCTGCCCTTTGCCTATCTATCGGCTCAGTTGACACCATATTCTTGTGCCACTTTTCCTGATATATTGGTATTAATGCTTTTTGTTCTGCTGTAAGGTTTTCAATTTTAGTCTGCCACATAGCGCCATCCCATAGGTTCATATTCTCGCTGAATGCGCACCATCCAATTTCCTTGAGGAATTTCGATAGGCTTATGTTCCTCGTGGGTTAAAGTTACTTTTTCTGACAAAACTTTCAGGTACAGAGTACCATCTTTTTCGCATAACTCTGCATTTCCACGAGTAATTCGATGAGAGTGTCCAGTTACTTCCCCTTCTGCTAAAGTCAGGTGAGATAGTTTTTTACCTGAACTAAGCTTAACTGGTTGTAATATTACGTCACCTTGTCTAATTGGCTGCATCGTTATTTTTCCTTAGGCTTTATATTAATTACACAAAAAATACTTATTACACCCTGTAAATTCTATGATACATCATGCCACATTTGTCAATCAACTTTAATATTCGGTAAGTATTATTACAATTCATCCTTAGATAAGAACTGTAGCCAGAGAACAGAAAGCAGAAGGAAAGAGGCTTATGAGCTACTTTGATTTTTGTTAAATACTTTGTTCTTATACTTAATTTACTTAATTTATTAATTTCTATATTGATAGAGTTTTTCCAAAAAAAATGATATATATTTATCTGGTTATTTTACTTATAAGTATGGATTTATATAATTTTATTTGTTGCTTTAATAAAAGAAAATTCTGATATATTAAGTTTATATAATTTCTTTATATTATTTTTATATTTTTTACAATTGTTTAATTCTTTTGACTTATAGCAACGGAATAATTACTTAATATCATGTCTTTTTAAATACCCATAAATAACATTTATTAGGGAGTAGGGAGTAGGGAGTAGGGGGAAATAATTGATGAAGATCATTGTTATTTCGTCTAATTAGGGTTTACCGATCTAATATCAAAGTCTTTACTGATATTGGTTTTAGCCTTTTTAGATCAGAAATACCTGATTTTCGCCTTATAAAGCTCAAAAGTGAGTATTCTGGCGTATAGTTGGGCAGAGTTGGCAAGGGATAATTTTTCTGACTACCTCCTCTACAACTCCCTCCAACTCTTGAGTCTTAGCTACTGCCTACTCCCTGCCTTAGCAAAAAGACTTCCATAAGCAAACCCTAATTAGACTGTAATTGTGCGTTCAAAGTTTTCACAATTCGATCGCGTGTTTCCTCCAAATGCGCTATAGTATAGTCATCCATTTTCTTGCCCCGCTTTTTAATTATCTTCTCCAAATCTTTATCCAGTTGTCGCAACTCATACCAAGCTAAACTTCGAGCATCTTCAGGCACAGTACGATTACGCAATACCATTGAAATTAGCAGATTTAAATGTTCTCGTTGCAGAGATCGACGCATACTAGAAATCTCAACTTCTCCACCATTAGACTCCAAAACTTCAGTCCAGATACTCTTTTGCAGAGTCTCAAAAAGTTCCGGTAGTTTCAAAGCATTATCCGGCGTTGTCTTCAACTCCAAATCTCGTAGACGAGTCAAACGAACATCAGAAAGGAGCGATCGTAAAACTATCCTCTGCAGAAACAAAATATTATCTTGAATAGGATAATCTAAAGGAAACACTAAAACAGAGCTTCCCCAATGTCGCCAACGCGATGGAGCTAACTTATTCAGTAAATCTGGTGCAAACTGAAATGCATCTTCAGCAAAAACATATTTATCTAGTATTCCTAACGCTTGGCGTTGTTGCTCTACAGATATAGGTTCAAATGGTAACCGCCCATTAGTATTTTTGGTACTCTCCCGATTAAATGACTGACCACCTACATACAAAGTAGTATCCATTATTTGTCGTATATAGTAAAAGAATACCGTATCAAACATTACCCTGACTTCACTATAACTTTCATCACTTTGAGGAACCCGCTTTTCTAAACTTTCCCAAATATTTCGGGCGTTATCCAGTTGCCACTGAGAATAAATCAATATATCCTTACTGAGGTCAAACCTATTTGCTGCTGGATCGAGAATGTCATAAGAATCTTCATCTGGTGCATAAGATAATTCTGGCTGAGATGCTCGTCTGGCAATCTCTTGTAAAAATCCTTTTTCACTTATATAGCTAGTCGTGCCACTGGGTTTATAACCGTATTCAATTGCCCAATCATCATAAGGACCAACTATAATGGGAAAATAGTCTCCTTGTATTGTTCCCTGTGGAGCTATATTAACTGGTACATAATCCATTACAGATGCTACTAACCCTTTTGTTTGAGTAATAGTTGTATCGTTCAATTGTTCTGGTTCTAGCATAGTGCTACCATGAAAATTATGTCTAAGACCAAGAGTATGTCCAACTTCGTGAGCGGTAAGATACTTTAAGTATTGATTTACATACCTATCCATTTCTGTACTGTGGGGTCTAATGTTTTGCAAAGCATCCATTGCCACTGCCCCTATTGCCAACTGCTGAGATGACTCCCAATCAAAACAAAGATGTTCTGATGAGTGAGAGTTTAACAATGATGACTTCCGAGAAGATTGATATTTTGCTTGTAGAGATTGAGGAATAATAGATTCTATATTGTTATTTGAAGTATTAGCTGCCGTCTCACTTTCTAAATTGCCTAAATAGCGAGAATACATATCTAATACACAGGGATTGTAACTTTTTCCATCCTTTGTTTGAAAAGCTTGAGCAAGAGATTGATTTTGTAAAATTATGCTGCCTATTTCGCCATATTTAATATCCCTAATAACACCTGCATTGAGAATAATATCTGCATCTAAAATTTGTCCTGTTAATGGATTGACACGAGAAGGGCCTAATCCTCGAAACCAAGAATCAAAAACAGTAGACCAACGAATTGTATTGTAACGAATATCGGCCGGGTCCCAAGTAGCATCATCAGGCATTTGTTTAGCTTGAATAGCATTAATAAATCCTGCTTTCTCAAAAGCTTTATTCCACATTAAAATTCCTTCTCGAATGGCATCACGATATTCAATGGGGACTGTATTTTCTATCCAGAAAATTATCGGTTCTAGGGGGGGAGATAAGGGTGCGCTAGGAATTTGTTTTTCTAAATGCCATCTATTAATATAACGAACATAAGGTTCTCTACGATTATTGTCAGAAATATCTTTATAAGCGCTAATAAAATAACCTACTCTTTCATCGGCTAATCGAGGAATATAACCATTACTTATTGGTAATTCTGAAAAACTGTAGCGAACTTTGAGGTTAAAAGCACGGCTATCTGGCACAGATTCTAAATATACTGTATTATCTTCGTTTATAATACCATAAAATGATTCTAATTCTATGTTTAAAGGAAAGGCTTTAGCATCACTAATATAAGATTTTGTTCGATCTATTGAGTAGTCATTAGGTAAAGCTTCTTCTAGAGATGGTAAATTCATTTCTCCTATTAATAAATTTTCCAAATCAATCAACAATGTTTTTCTTTGAGGATGAGTTGCTTCAATGGGCAGAGAATATAAAACTGAGTCACTAAAAGAACGTTTAATTGAACGACTTTGAGGGTCTAATTCATTAGTCCGAAAATGGAGATTAGGTATCACAAATTGAATATCATCTTGATGTTGGCGCAACTGAAATATAAAATCACCTAATGGTAAACCACTAATTAAACCAGCCTCACCAATACCTGATTCTAAAGTTATTACAGAAAGGAAGTTTTTATTAAGTTGTTCTGGTTTAACTTCCATTAATGTTTTACCTGTTTCTTTATCCCTATAAATGGTAAACATCCCTTCTAGTTTTTCAAACCCATCAATTAATTGTTCATAAGAATCATCTATTTCTTCTGCTGTACTACTAATTTCTTGTGGATATGTTGAAATATTGGTTGTTGAAGCTCTAGTTATAGGAATGATAAATATAACCAGTAGAAATGATAAACAAAATAATAGTAATATGCTCTTCAAGAATTTAGAATGTAGAATTAAGAATTTAGAATTACCTCTTCTTATAAATAAGAGGATTGGATCAAATAATTTTTTTTCTTCTCTTGATCTCATAGATATGGTGAGGAGACCTCGCCATCCCATCCTACCGGAAGATCCACTTTTTCCTAGGTCATGCTCCGCAAACATGTCGCGCAGCGTTTCATCTCGGCGACAGCCGAAAAAGACCGCTTTTTTCTCCATGAATGAAGAGGCTTTATACCTAAATTTTTCGGTAATTTTAATGATTTTTTGCGAGATTGTTTTGCCTATACAGTTTTTCTGTTTATGGGTTTTATTTTGACCGATAGTCCACATAATTAATTAAAGAATCAGGAAGAAGTATAGTGCGATGAGAAAATATTCAATTATAGCAATCTTATTTAAGTTGTGAGATATTGTAGATTTTAGGGAATAGAGAATTTAGAAACACTGAAGCAATAACAATAATCGCGAATGATTTAGGATTGCTATATTCATAACTAACAGTACTAATAGTAAATTTTGTAATTTTTGTCCACCTTAGCTAGTTTGATGAATTCAAGATCCTTTTTTCTCTATGATAATCCGAAAATTTATACACTGCCAATAGTGCAGATAAGTATAGTAAGCTGGGCAAAGACGGTCGATATATTGTGCGATACTACAAATCCCGATCGCTTATTTAAATACTCTTAAAGATTATTTAGAATCTAGAAAAACTCTACTTTATGTTTAGATAACCTCAAGTAGTGAATTATCAATTTATAAAATCTTACAGCGCTTTTCATTTGAGTAGACCACAAAATTATTTTTGGCGCTTAGAGTAGGGAGTAGGGAGTAGGGAGTAGGGGGTAGAAAAATGCTTTTGGGTTGCCCATACTAACTGTAGTCTATCCATGTGAAAAGCGCTATAAGAAGGAGAAAATGGAGGAGAGTGTAATTCAGTTATTATATGAGATGAAATAGGTTAATGTTTGCTATCAAATATTGATAGGGAGATTTGTAAATAGCACAATTTTTTGTATTTCATATTGGAATTCTACAGCTTAAAAATAAAATTTTTCCTTCTTCCTTCTGCATTTTAAGGTTCTGACCAAGGAATAATATTATCTTCAGCTAACTGTTGAGAAACAGCGATCGCTCCATAAAGATTCAAATGACTGGGGTCAGAAAATCGGTTGTAAGCATCTGGCCATGCAGTACCTAAATCTCGGAATAAAAAATTTGAATATTCTAGAGGTAACTGCTGCATATATTCTTGAAATTTTAGTTCATAGTTAGTTCGTGCTTCATCTAAATATGCTGTAGTTAAAGGCATATTCAAAAATACAAAATTAATTCCTATTGACTGAGTATACTGTAGTAAATTTTTTAGTGCAGTTATTTGTTTTCCTGGCAACTGGAAGTCAGCGTAATCTGCATCATATTTACCCAAAACTTTAGCATAATTTTGATAGTAATTTTCTGGCTCAAACTTAATTGAAATTGGTAGAAAACCGTTAGATTGAAATTGGTCTAATTTATCAATTTCTTCATCTTCTACTGTTACATTTTCGTCTTCTTTTTGCTGCCAAAAATTCCAATTTTCTTGGGGATTATTTATGATTGAAGTTATTAAACTTTTGAGGCGATCGCGCTGTTGATAAGTAAGAGATATCTCCTCAACTTTTTCCTGTAATTCTTTAAATATTTGTTTGTATTTTTTAATGCCAAAATTAGCAGACGTTTCTGATGTATTTGTCCCAATACTAAACGTACCAGCATCTACTTCCTCATAGCCTTCAGAACTCGCAATAATATCAAAAGTTCGATCTTCTCTGCCACTATTAAGAGCGCGGACTCCATCAGCAAATATAATTAATGGTGGCAGTTGTTCTGCTGGTAAAACTTGGCGTACAATTAAATCTACCACCTGAGCTGTTGCCCCATTTATGCCAAAATTGTAAACTCTTAAATCTGGATATCCTGCTGTTGCTAAACTTTCCTCCAGTACTGTAGGATCGACTCCTCTCAATGCTCTAGAACTACCAACTATTAAAATATCTGGTGGTTTTTTTGCTGCTTGTAAATACTGTTGATAACGAACTAACTGTTCATCTAATTGCGGACTATTAAAACTAGGATAAGTAGAAAATTCAGCAGCTTCCACAGAATCTTCATTTACTTCTGTAGGAGTTTGGCAATTCGGACCCTGACAAATATTTCCAGACTGGGAAATATCTGGAAGTTGCTCTAACACTGCACCTAATTTTAGATCGGTTTGAACTGTTAACAAAATACCCATAGCAGCACAGGCAAAAGCAGTAATCCATTTACCATAATTAAAAGTATTATATGTCAATGAATTACCAATTTGTGTAGAATATTCTTCATTAGGAATAAATACACGAGAAGTAATAAGTAACTGTTGAATAGCCGTAAAAAGTTGTTTTGTAACTGTGTAATTCTGACTAGGAGTTAACAGCTTTGAATCAAATTTTTCAGTTGCCTGTGGCGTTAACTTGAGAAAAACACGATCTGCCCTTTTTCCTAATAACAAATCCATATCTGGAGAAGCAGCAAACTCCGGAGGTTGTTCCGAATACTGGCGACTTCTGGTAGTAAAATTAATACCATAGCGCCACAAAGGCAATTTTTGACCAGCACGACGGCCATACACCCTCACCCCACTAATTCCTGGAACTTGAAGTTGACGCAAAAACTGAGCGATGGGCGGTCCTACTTGAGATTGAGAAGGACAGGTAGGAGCTTCACTCATAACGTGCAATAATTCCTGTTTAGGTAATATTAATACCCGGATACCACCTGTTTGTAGTTTTTGATCGAGGTCTGGATTAAGTAATTTGTTTAACAGAAAACTAATAGCTTCATAGTTTCCCTGACTTGCCAAAACTTTAGCACTTGCTGCCATCTCTTGATTTTCGGATGCGGGTAAATTCAACCAGTCGATCCAAAGAGGTGACTCTGATTTTTGTTCCGGTTCATTAATAATGCAACCATAGATGGTAGCAGCTTGGATACCTTTAGGTAGAATTGTAGATAATGTAGAGGCGATCGCTTCTTTTGTCTTCTTTTTATCTGGAGCTTGTTGGTTTGAATTATTAGTACAAAATAAATGTAATGTAGATTCTTTGAGAGTAGCTCTAATCTTGATTTCAAGAGTAGCAAATTGTTGTTGTAGCAAACGTTCAATTGCTGCCACATCTCCCCAACTTGCCCATTCTTGCAGCATCAGGTCTGGTGGAGTTAGGTCCACCCGCAACATCCAGTCAGGTGCAGTTTCACCCTGAACAAGTAGAGAAATTAAAGCTTCATGGAAATCTTTGAGTTTTAATTCTCGGAGCTTTTGGGCGATCGGTTCCGCCAACAAAGATGGAGCTGGACTATAAGCTGCTTCACAGGAGACCCATAAAATTTTATGGGTTTTCAATTCAGGACTTTTGGCAGAATCTTCTGATTGTTGGGTAGTTTCTGTTAATTTTTCCTTAAGTTGTCTTTCTCGAATACTGACATCTACAGAAACCCCTAATTCACCTAAAACTTCACTAAGATAACTAGCAATTGCATCTGGATGGCCATATTGAGCCAATCTTTGATAGGAAACTGTAAGAGGAGAATCAATTAAATACCGATCTAATTCTTCTGCATTCTCTGACTCTGTTTCTAATTCATTAGACTGTTTTGATTCAGTAACAGAAGAATTTTCTGAGTCTAATTTTGGTGATAAAACCAGTTCTGAATGGTCTAATGTGTCATTTGTCAACACAGATGCCTGGTGGGAAGTGGAAAGTAATTCAGAGACATTGTGATTAATATCTAGTTTCGGAGATTGTCCAGCAGTGACTTTTGTCAGATTTCCTTCTGGTAAAATATGACTATCATTTTGATTTTGTGGGTATTTTGCAGGAACAACATAATTAGACCCTGAGAGGGTATTAACTTCTGAATCAGAGGAACTAGAAGAAGTATTTACCTGTTGGGTCTGAGTTGCTACCTTATTACTATCAAGTTTTACTGTCCAGTCAGGTCTTCTGCGACCTAAAGTTCGGCCACATAGAAACATCTGGTAAATTCGAGGTTGATTAGGAGGTAATAAAGATTCTAGATCGACCTGACCCAGTGCCTGGGAAAACTGGGCTAGGGCAAAGCTCATTTCTGGACATTTTTCGGCTTCACAGAGAATATGTAAATGATTGCCACGCAATCTTACCTGTACTTGCACTTCTGGAAGTCCTAAAGCTTCCTGTGCCCAGTCTCCTAAAGGAGAGCGATTTTCTGTCAATATAGTTTTATTCCCTTTCATCTTCTCCTGTTTGTGGGAGACTCCCTCAAGCGATTTAACTATTGGTTAGTGACATTTTGGACTGTAGCGTATAAACATTATAAAGGAAAGTCTCTTGCTAAAATTAGCACAATAGATATAGTTGAAAATCATGCGTATATTATTATACTATTCACAGGAAAATTAGGAGCCACGCACTGTCAACGAAGTCAGAAGTCAGAAGTCAGAATTTAACCCACCCCCGCCCCTACCAGGATGGGAAGTAGGGGATTTGAGCTTCGCTTCAAAAATATTGCGCCTTAGAATGCGGGGTTTTAGACCCATGTTATTTTGATAAATTAAGAAAAATTTCTATTGATTTTAGCTTTGAGTTATGGAAAATACTATATCATCGTATCAAACTTATTAATTACTTCTCACTTTCAACTGTCTTACCCTCTTAAAATAATTAATATTCAACCAAACTTTAAATATTTAGGACTTACGCAGATACGCTATATATAGTACTCATAACTATTGTCCAATAGTTACTGGACTCTATACACAGTGTCTTTGCGTAAGTCCTGATATTATTGAATATTTGTCGATTGTCTGAAGATGCTTAAGTCTTGTTAAGCTTCCTATATATGTCCTTACGTATACACTTATTGAGGTAATATCAATGCAATCCTTTCGAGAAAATTCCTCTGAAAATCCTACACTAAAAACTCCCAGTTGGAAAATTTCCTCAGATATTTTACTTAGCTGGGCCACTGGTCCTGTTTTATTAGGTTTATTAGGTAATAAAGCCATCAATGAATTATTACCGGAAATTGGCCTCTATAGTGAGGAAATCTTCCGGGGCGATCGCCTACCAATGCTTAATTTTCCCCAAAATTCATCAGATTCCTGATTAGACATCTCCGAAAAAATAGGGAGTAGCGGTGTGCTCCCGCGACGGCAACAGTAGCAAGCGGTCGCTCTTCGGAGCTTTCCGTAGTGGACTATTTCATCTCAAATGATGCGTTAGATGGAGAGATGGAGACCCGCCCCTAACCCCTCCCAGGAGTAGAATTTGGGGAGATGAGGAGATTAAGAGACCTAAAAAACAAAAATAAGAGTGTACAGCTTTAGGTGTGCCACTCCAGTAGGGTGGGATAGCAGACCGCAGATAAGCTCTTTAAAGAGCGGGTTTCTGAGTCATATCCATGAGACCAAGAGAGGGAGTTGGGGGAAATAATTTATGATTTATGTACGATAATTGATTTTCTTTTTGATTATTGGAAATGTCTATTTTATTTAACTATTTATAGTTTCAACAGATTCCTAAGATTTCTTCAACTCAAGGTTAAGGATGCAGCAACTGCCATCCTTTTAAATTAAATCCCATTGAAGGAGTGTAACAGAATCAAACAATACATTTATTTTTATATCAGCAGGTACTAAGGAATAAGTAACATGAGTTCACTACTACAGTCAGAACAGACAACACTAAAACAAGGGGTTAACAATACCCCTACTAAAGCTTCCAGTCTATTTCTGAGTAATCGAATTAAAATAATTGAAAATTTGTGGGAATTAGTGCTAGAGCAAGAGTGCGGCCAAGAATTGGTAAGCATACTCCAGAAGATGCGTTTGGTTAATTCCACAGAAGGACAAGCTTTTAACTTTCTGGATTCAGAAATTGTACAACTTATTGAACAGTTAGAACTTAAAGATGCAATTCGGGCAGCCCGAGCTTTTGCTTTATATTTTCAGCTAATCAATATTGTTGAACAACATTATGAACAAAGGATTCAACAACTAGCCTACTCTAATAACAAAGGTTTAGGAAAACTAATCTTTAAAGATGATGAAGCTAAGGATGGTGAGGCTTGTTCATTACGAGTTGGAAGTATTCCTGTCTGGAGCGATAACAGAAGTAAACCTGAAGGAGAGGGGACATTTCATTATCTATTTCCCTTACTGCGGACTCTGAACGTACCATCTCAATTAATTCAACGATTAATTGATAACTTAGATATCCGTCTAGTGTTTACAGCACATCCTACAGAAATTGTACGTCATACCATTAGAACAAAACAGCGACGCATTGCCAAAATTTTCCAACAACTCGATCTAGTAGAAGAAAGTTTTTCAGAATTTTCTGGAGATGGAGAACAGGAAAATTCAGTGGTTTCATCTTGGGAAGCAGAATCTCTCAAGGAACAGTTAACAGAAGAAATTCGTTTGTGGTGGCGTACAGATGAAATACACCAATTTAAACCTACTGTACTTGATGAAGTAGAAACGACTCTTCATTACTTTGAGGAGGTATTATTTGAAGCTACGCCTAAACTATACCAGAGATTTAAGCAAGCTCTACATAGTTCTTTCCCTTACTTAAAACCACCGACTTTCAATTTCTGTAAGTTTGGCTCTTGGGTAGGAGCTGACCGCGATGGTAATCCTTTTTGTACCCCAGAGGTGACTTGGCAAACAGCTTGCTATCAACGCAAGATAGTGTTAGATAAGTATATAAATCATATCGATTCCCTGATCGAACTTTTAAGTTTGTCGCTGCATTGGAGTGATGTTTTACCAGAACTTCTGGACTCGTTAGACCGTGACCAGTTACAAATGCCCGAAGTATACGACCAGTGGGCAATTCGTTATCGGCGAGAACCCTATAGGTTGAAGTTGTCTTATGTGAGAAAGCGCTTGGAAAATACTCGCGATCGCAACTGGCGCTTGTATAATGGTGATTCTCTCCAGAGAGAAATGGAAGTTCTCTCCCAACGTCGAGAAACAGCAGCAGTTTATAGTTCTGGTGCGGAATTTCTAGAAGAGTTACAACTCATTCAACGTAACTTGAGCGAAACTGGCTTAAGCTGTAGTGACTTGGAAAATATCATTTGCCAGGTAGAAATTTTTGGCTTCAATTTAGCACGACTGGATATCCGTCAGGAGTCTTCTGTCCATGAGGCAGTGATTAACGAAGTTACCGAATATTTACAAATTCTGCCTAAACCCTATATTGAAATGTCAGAGGCAGAGCGCACTGAATGGCTATCAACAGAATTGCCTACTCGTCGCCCACTAATTCCTACAGAACTACCTTTTTCTGAGAGAACTTGCGAAATCATTAACACTTTCCGAATGCTACGACAGCTACAGGTAGAGTTTGGTCCAGAAATTTGCCAAACTTACATTATCAGTATGAGTCGTGATGTCAGCGATATGTTGGAAGTGTTGTTGCTAGCGCAAGAAGCAGGACTTTATGACCCGGCAACTGGTACAAGTGAGATTCTGGTGGTGCCTCTGTTTGAGACAGTGGAAGACTTGAGAAATGCTCCCAGGGTGATGCGCAATTTATTTGAATTGCCTTTGTATCGGGCAGCACTTGCTGGTGGGTATGATAAATTACAAGTACAAGCAGACTCTCAAGTTAAATCTGAGTTAGAGACTGTTTATTTGCAAGAAGTGATGCTTGGTTATTCAGATAGTAATAAAGATTCTGGGTTCCTAAGTAGTAACTGGGAAATTCATAAAGCTCAAAAAGCTTTACATACAATTGGTCAGGAATATGGTATCTCATTGCGGATATTTCATGGGCGTGGCGGTTCAGTAGGACGTGGTGGTGGTCCTGCTTATAAAGCGATTTTGGCTCAACCTGGTAAGAGTATTAGTGGGCGGATTAAGATTACTGAACAAGGTGAAGTGCTAGCTTCTAAGTATTCTCTGCCTCAGTTAGCAATGTATAACTTAGAAAATGTCACTACTGCAGTTATTCAAGCTAGTTTACTACATACAGGGTTTGATGAAATTGACACCTGGAATGACATTATGGAAGAGTTAGCGGTGCGATCGCGCACCCATTACCGACATCTGATTTATGAACAAGAGGACTTAGTAGAATTTTTCTATCAAGTTACCCCCATCCAAGAAATTAGTCAACTACAAATTAGTTCTCGTCCAGCCCGGAGGAAAAATGATAAAAAGAAGACAATTTCTGGTTTACGGGCAATTCCTTGGGTGTTTAGCTGGACCCAAAGTCGCTTCCTATTACCTGCTTGGTATGGGGTAGGAACTGCTTTACAAGAATTTGTGCAAAAGCAACCAGAAGAACACATGAAACTTTTGCAATACTTTTATCTAAAATGGCCATTCTTTACTACTGCTATCTCTAAAGTAGAAATGACTCTAGCGAAGGTAGATTTGCAAATGGCTCATTATTATGTCCGAGAATTATCTAACTCAGAAGACCAGGAAAGATTTGAGGCGTTGTTTGAGCAAATTTCTACCGAATATAACCTAACGCGGGATTTAGTTTTACAAATTTCTGGCAATCAACGACCTTTAGATGGAGAACCAGATTTACAGCGTTCTGTGCAGTTGCGGAATGCTAATATTGTTCCTCTAGGTATGTTGCAGGTAGCTTTGTTAAAACGCCTGCGTCAGCATGATACAGGTACGCCAGGAGTAATTCACTCTCGCTATAGTAAGGGTGAGTTGTTACAAGGAGCTTTGTTGACTCTCAATGGTATTGCGGCCGGAATGCGGAATACAGGTTGAGGAAGAGTGTGGGGAGTAGGATAGTAGGGGAGTGGGGGAGTGGGGGAGTAGGGGAGACCTGGAGTGGAAAAAACTGTGAGGTGATTATGGCAGAAAAATCACTCTTACAATTTTTACGACTACCTCCTCTATAATTTCCATTTCTCCTGTCTCCTGTCTCCTGTCTTCCCCTCCTGGGAGGGGCTAGGGGTGGGTTGTCTCATACCCCTACCACTCATACTTTATTCAGCAAACCCTAATAATTAATAAATTAATAATTAATTATTGAATTATAGCTCAGTTAAATCAGACTTTCTGGACAATCTGAAGTGCAGATAAGTAAGAAAGGTTTATAATATTGCCATGATAATTTTTTAAAGTTGTACTCAAATTTTCAAATAAAGTGTGACGTTGCTTTGAATCCATTGCAATATAAGGCGATAAAGTGCTTAAAAGTGCTATATAATCATCAATATCATAAGTTACTTCACATATTAATTCTTCGGAAACTAAGTTTTGAAACTTACCAGAGTCAATCACTGCATTTCCTATACTACTAATATTTTTTTGATGAGTTGCGATCGCTTCATACCCTTTTACATCAGATGCATAGGTCTGATAAACTGAATCTAATAATTCCCGATAAATATCTTGACTTGGTTGGGGTGGAGTATTCCAGAGTAAAACTAAAAAGCCATTGTTTTTTAAAGCTTCAGCAGTTTTCGCATAACGAAATTCAGAGGATACCCAGTGAAAAGAAGTAGCAGCAAGCACTATATCAAACTGATTCTTTTCTAATTCCCACTCCTCAAAAGTAGTATTGATGATTTTCACTCTTTCATAGTGGGCACAATTTTTCACAGCTATTTTATAAGATTCTGGATTGGGTTCTACACATACCATAGAAAAACCAAAATCAGCAAAGCTAGTGGTTGCTGTTCCTGTAGCACAGCCTATTTCTAAAATCTTGGCATGAGGAGAAAGTTGAGCTATTTCTACGACACGGTTGACTAATGGTTGAGGATAACGAGGTCTGGTTTTATCGTAAGCATCTGCTATTTGGCCATACCAATTGGATTTCTGTTCCAGGTTAAAGTCTTGATACCAATTATTTTTGGGTAAGGAATCAGACATAATTGTTTGAAAGATTAATATTTGTATTTTAAGGTAGCCCTATAATAATCGGTAAAATATCAAGATTTTGTAAAAGTTTGGCTAATTTATATTAGTGAAACATCTTGTTTATAAAAATTTTATCTACACCCCAAATCCATTTAGTCAAATATTAACAATGATAAAAACTTTTTTGTCTTAGTTATCCTATTCCATACAAAAAAACCCAGCCAGTTTTGGCCAGGAATTATTAATCAGGGTGCATCTATAAATTATATTTTGACATACATTGCGACAAAATCAAGAAAAGTTGTTAAATAAAAAAACCTCCACCAATGAAGGCGAAGGTTATCCATCAGGGTGCATCTACCATT
>NZ_CEZPJD010000096.1:0-15506 GCF_983059655.1 Okeania sp. | reverse complement strand
TACCCAAAAAGGCTAAAACCAATATCAGTAAAGACATTTAGGTTTAATCAGCAAGTCCTAATTATTCAACCGGATATGATATCAAGGGTTTAAATCCCTCACAGCAACTCCATTCAGTGGCTCCTTTTCAGGAGGGGTCTCAATCTCCTTGTGAGAAGTTCCTTCTGTCTTCTTCAATACTTACGAAGTACAAGGTATTTGCGTCATTGCGACTGACAGAAAAGCTATCTCAAACCCTAGTTTTTCGTACCTTATGGGTAAGTTCTATGTATATTCCCAATTACTTAATAAAATTCTCTTCTCCCATAGCTTTATACACTTCGCGAATTATGTTATAATCACTGTCGTTAGCGGGAACGAAGGTAGCACCTTTGAACTTAGAAGCAAAACGTGGCACAGAGAAAATAGCTTGCAACAGTTGGGCTTGATTTTCCAGCATCCGCTCGCGAATTTCTGCTATTAAGGCTGGTTCGAGTTTGCTACTACCAATAAATACATCATTGGGAAGCGCCTCACTCTTGGCAATTAGGGGATAATCGCTTTGGGATAAACTCTCTTTTTCCAGGGAACTTTGGTATCTGTGCCAAACTTTTCCCCAGGCATCAACCTCTCCATTTTTTAATGCTTTTAGCTGATATTCTTTTGAGTTAAAAATTATGAGATCGGATTGTGGGTCTAATCCAGCATCTATCAGCATTTTAATTGGTCCTATATAATTTCCTGTGCTACCTATCTCACCTAGCTCAATTTTTTTGCCTTTTAAGTCTGCTAGTGAATCGATTTCGCTATCTGCACGAATAGCAATAATAGAACGGTAATTAGGGCGGGTTAGAGCAACAATGGGTACAGCATTTGTTCTTGCTTTAACGATTACATATTCTGATGGACCTGCTAAAACTAAATCTACTGAGCCTAGCTGTAGGGAAGCTGCTGCCTCCACAAAGTTATCAACGGGAAAAAATTCAATTTGTGTTTCTAACACCTCTGTCAAAGCATTTCTCAAGGCTCCATACTCACTCTGCAACTCTGCCATACCTTCAGCATCGCTCACTGCAAATAACAGTTTATCTTTTTTCTTAAGAAGAGAATTATTAGAGTTGCTACGCTGATTGTTTGTCACTGTAGTACAACCAGCAATAAAGAAGAGAATATACTTAATAAAATAGCGTCTAAACATAGTTTTTTTTATTTGTTTATTAAAATTATATCAGGACTTACGCAAAAGAAGCTATCACTATCAGCTCCGCATTAGGGACTAAAACACTTTTTGAAAGAAAGAGGATGTATTTCGGTTTTTCCCTACTCTCACGATCATTAATCTTATTGTTCGATCGCAGATCCATAAATTTGCCAGAGCTGAATAATATTATCTTGTGAAACACTTACAAGTTTTTTATTATCTGGGCTAAAAACAATTGCACCATCACCTTTGATACTTCTCAACAATTTTCCAGTACCAAGATCCCACAGATTAATATTACCATCCTCACTACTACTAGCCAGTATTTTTCCATCTGGACTAATTGCGATCGCCTTAATTGCCTGAGAATGTTTTTCTAGAGTATAACGTACTTTCCAGGTTTCCACATCCCAGACTAAAATTTTACTTTCTCCCTTCATAGCATGAGCAATAGTTTGCCCATCTTCACTGAAAGCGATCGCTTCTATGCCAGCATTATTATTTGTATTGGGTATAGCAAGATTTTTCAATAGTTGCCCTTGCTCTGCATTCCAAAGTCGAATAAATCTCGGCCCTCCACTAGCTGCCATGCGCAGGCCACCAGCACCAAAAGCAATAGGTTGAGAGCCATTCATCCTGTGTAGTAGTCGCCCTGTATAAATATTCCAAGATTTCATTCCGCGATCGGCGCTGCATCCTATGACTGCCCTACCATCAGCAGTGAAACCAACAGCAGTCACTACGCCAGAATGCAAAAAACTGACGAGCATTTCTCCTGTGGGAATATCCCACAATTTCACTGTGCCATCTCCACTTCCACTTGCTAGAGTTTTTCCATCTGGACTAATTGCTACTGAGCGCACATTAGCTTGATGACTGGATAAAGTATCTAGCAATTCGCCTGTTTGCAAGTTCCACAGTTGGATATCTTGACCACGACTACTAGCTAATATTTCTCCATCAAAACTAATACTTACAGGGAAAGCAGAATCTGGTTGTTGATTAGATAGAGAGCGAACTAACCTTGGTGCAAGAATTAGATCATTACTAATATCTGGCTGCGTTTCTGTATTTTCTGTTTCTCTAGTTGTTTGGGGTGAAGTTTCGGGTTTTTGTGTTTCAGCGTTATCTTCTGTTTCTGTTGTTTCTGGTGGAAGTGTGATGGGTGTTTCTGTATTTTCTATAGTTGCTTGAGGTGCAGTTTCTTCTGTTTCATTAGTTGCAAAGGTAACGGTTTCTTGACTTTCTGTAGCAGAATTCTCAGGTACAACTACATTTCCGCTAATTTGTCGGTCGCTATCATAACCTTTATCTGTTAAAAATTGGCGCAAATTATTAAAATATACTTCGCGATCGCTTTTTTGATAAACCTTTTCTATTAATTTCCAACCATCTTCTTTTTGATCTAACAAATATTTATTTGCTAGATAAGCTGCCAAAACTCCTTTGACATTTTGATTTTTACTAGAACGCTGATAAAATTCTAGCCAAAGTTCTGAAGCGCTAGTATTTATTTCTACTGGATATTGCTTGGTAACATCTAACATTTCTCCTTGACGATACTGCCAAATACGAATGGGAAATCTTTCATCATTTCTATTAGAAAATATGTTGGCAAATCTACTATCAACACTTTTGAATTCTGGAATATTATCTTTATCTAAATCTGTGAGTCTATAATTTACATTTCCCCAGAAATGACGCAACATAGAATATTTATTTCGTGTTGGTTCGTAGAGATAAATGAATGAATATGTACCACTATCAAATACAACATCACTATTATTTATAGTCATTAAATCTACTAATACTTCTGATTCTCCATTTCCATCTAAGTCTAGTAATTGTACTTTGACGAATTTACCTGCTAATACTTCTATTTCAGTATCAGATTCTGAGTCATTTACTAAAGATTTAACTGGTATTGGTTCATTTAAAATAATTTCTCCATCTCTGATAATTTTCAGATTTAAGTTACTTACTAAATCTGTATTATTTGCTTGTTCGTAAATAATTTCTGCTTGTAAATTACCGTTACCAAATCTTTCTACGATTCCTGGTGGTTCTGTATCTTCTGTAGCAGGTGGTGCAGTAGTTTCTGAGTTATTATTTGCCGTAGTTCCTATATCTTCAGGAGTATTTTCTGGTGCAGTGGCGGTAGTTGTTGAGCGAGTATTTATCTCAATTTTGGCAATGTATTCTGAGGGGACTTGAGAAACTAAACCATCATTATTTGTTTCAGTATTTGCAATAGATTGACAGAGAAAAGTAGCCACCTCTGAGCGAGTAGCATCTCGATTAGGATTTAGTTTCCTAACATTTGGATAATTTACAACAATACCTTGTGCTGTTGCTGCGGCAATAGATTTTTTTGCCTCTTCAGGAATTGCTTCTGCATCTTCAAAAATTGCGTTTAAATTTCGTTCTACAGATGCGCTTGTTCGATAATTTAATCCTTCACTTAAAGCTGTTAATACTTGCCATCTTGTAATCTTGAGAGTAGGGTTAAAAGTTTTGCCAATATATCCGGATAGAAAACCCATTTCATAAGATTTTTGAATTGCATTATAAGCCCAATAATTTTGAGGCACATCTACAAATTTAACCGGATCGCGTACTAATTTTGAATTTGGAAAAGCCCTAGTAATCATTGCAGCAAATTCTGCTCTAGTTACGGGTGCATTAGGGCGAAATGTTTGATTTTCATAGTCACCAGATATAATTTTTCGGTCTAATAAATCTTCAATACAAGCTTGAGAAAAATGATTCTGTATATCTTTTAAGGTTGTTTGAGCAAGTGCTGGCTTTATAATTTTATGGTCAAATAATTTGGGATTGATTATGGTAGTTAATGCTACTACTAAAGCAACGACTGGATACCATTTATAAATTTTTATCATTAATTTTCCTCCACCACTTTTGAGTTATAAAAAAATGAGACTTTTGCAGTAACTTTTTTATTATTTCTTAATTTCAAAGGTTGCTTTTACCTTTCCAAAAATTAATAGCTGAAGTCCGCAGTTCCGACCTTATGAGGCTAGCTAATAGCTGACGGCCGTTTACGCAGCATTCTGCAGAAAATACTTACACTTATTCTAGCCAGTTTATTTTATCTTTGACCAAAGAAAATTATATTTAGTTCCATTGTTATTAGACATCTCTAGAAAAGAGGGAGTAGTAGGGAGAAATAATTGATGATTGATGTGGAATAATTGAGTTTATTTTTTATTATTGCAGATATCTATTAGACATTTGTCAATCAAACAGTAGGTGCTCTTGAAAATGTTTAGAGTGGGATTACGATAAAAGGCTTATTTCAACAATTAATAATTAACAATTACCCAATAATTAGTAATTAATAATTAATAATTAAATAATTCGCGCCTTGAAGCCTTCCCTTTTAAGGGGATAAAAAGCGGTCTATCTTCGCAGCGCACCCGTTGGGTGGGATGGCGATCTTCGGATCTGCTCTGCAAGAGCCGGTCTCCTCGCCATATCCAATCGACCAAGAGAAGAAATAATATTTCCTTATGTTCAATTCCGTAGCGGTTTTAACCTTCTTGTAATTATCAATTATCCATTATCAATTATCCATTAATGAACTTTCCTTAAAATTATTGGTTACTTAATTATATCTGTTTTATAGCAGTCGAAACAAAGGGTGCGGACATTTATAAAGTATCAAACAAGTGTCAGGGATTTCTTTTAACTTTTGACTTTTGCCTTGCGCGGAGCGCTATATTTGTCTACTACATTTTGTCTATAGTAATAAATTCGTAATTTTTTTCTAGTAAAATCGGAATTATTTCAGCAACTATTTTTGCCACATCTTGACCGCCATAATATCCATCATGCAAAACAATAATAGAACCATTAGAGGTTTGCTGAACTACTCGGTTAACTACTACTGAAATTCCTGGTCTAACCCAATCTTCAGGTACTACACTCCACATAACATTTCGATATCCCCATTCTTGTAATAACTTTAAAGTTTGAGGTAGAAATACACCATTAGGAGGACGAACATCACAAACTAATTTTTCTTCTAATCCACAAGCATTATAAATAGAAAGCTGTGTTTTTTTTAAACTAGATTTAAGTTGAATAGGAGTTAGTTTAGGAAATGATATATGTTCGTAGCCATGTAAACCAATCCAATGACCTTTTTCATATACAGCTTTAGCTATTTCTGGGTAACTATCTATACATATACCTAACCAAAAAAAGTTAGCTTTAATCTGATACTTATCTAGAATTTCTAATAATTGAAGTGTATTTTCTGGATGTGGTCCATCATCAAAAGTAAGAGTAATTTCTGATTTCTGTGTATTTCCTTGCCATAAACAATTAGGAAAAGCTGATTTTAATATTGGATGTAAAATAGGAAATAAAGGTGCTAGTGCCATAATGAAGTCAGAAGTTAGAAGTTAAAAGTCAGAAGTTAACCCACCCCTCGCCCCTCCCAGGAGGGGAAGTAGTGGATTTGAGCAACTCTCCAAAAACATTTCGTCTTAAAAGATGGGGTTGCGTAACCCAATTATTTTGATCAACCCACATTCCGCACTTCACAATGTAACACAAAGAGATACATGAATCATCATCAGAAAAAGTCATCAACCCCGGTAAACTATATCTTGTATCTTTGGCTAAGTCTTGAAGAGAATAAAATCTTTGTTAAGAAATATCGAATTTCTTAGTTCCCATAATACAATATAGTTTGTAGGATTTTTATAAAAAAGTAAATAGCCATGGCTAATACAAGATTTCAAGTTGTAACTCTTATTTCTGGAGAGACTAGAACAGTTGATTTTGGAAGTACTGTACTCAGTGCCTCCGTTGCAGTTCAAGGTTATAAAGTTTCATATGGTAATACTGACGGTAAAGTACAGACTCTTGATGTACAAGCCAGCATGCAAAGTATAAGCGGAAATAGTGTTAGTGTTTCCGCTACCTGTACCATGGAAAACGACGGCGATAAGCATGCCGATGGAGAGGTAACTGTATTGGTTATTGCCGAGTGCGATTCAGAATAAAACATGGCTGACAATTTCTCATCTGCAATTATCAATGTTTCATAGCCAAGTAGTAAAATGTTGATTTATTTAGGGCTAGTAACTGTTGGCTATGAATGGATAATTACTGATAGCCTTAATCAAAGAGTATTCAATGTTGAAAATCAGGAATCAAATCTCAAGGTACTCCCTGGTGGAAATGTCTTTGAGTCCTTCCAATATGATTTCAGTCAGATTCTCTACTACCAACAGTTTGAACGTTGGGAGTTAGTCAAGGATGATGGAACAAGCTACTTTTATGGTGGTAACGCAGAGAGCCAAAACCCAATCCAGTGGAAAGTAAGATGGGGTAATTGGTCAGGGGAATCTGCTTTATCTCATAACTCTAATGACACATTACTGCAATCCCGTTATCCCATTGCCTGGAATTTGGTCTCTGTTGAAGACATCTGGGGTGATACCATCTAAGATAACTCCTTTGACTACCTCTACAAATACGATAAACAGGGTCAAATGGAAGTTGCCCAACACAGCACTCCCTCTACAAAGGTGTTCCAAATACTTGCGTCCAATAATGGTTGAAATTAACGTTACCAGTGTCGTTTTCTAATAAATAGTAACCAACACCAATTTCCTGCAAATTTGGATCGAGAATGTTGGCGCTATGTCCGGGACTATTCATCCATCCTTCTACTACTTCCTCCGGTGTCAACTGCCCTGCCGCAATATTTTCTGCCCAAGCTGAAAAATCATAACCTGTAGCTTCAATGCGATCGCCTGCCGACGAACCATCTAACCCTGTATGCTCAACAAAATCTTGTAGTGCCATATTTTCTGTGTGAGTTTGCGCTGCCTGACCTAATAATGGATCTATACTCAGGGGAGATAAACCCAACTGGGTACGCTCTTGGTTGGTTAGTTCAACAACTCTATTAACGAAATTTTGATTATCTGTTTCAGTATTTGAACCCTCTTCAAATAAGAAATTGGCGCTGCTGAGACTCCCTGCAGATACATTATTTACTTGCGCTATAGTTTCTCCAGTGAGGCGATCAATAATCACAGTGTTTTGCTGACTACTCTGTAAACTAATGTTGTCAAAACTTAAACCATCAGGTAGTTGAATGATATCGATACCATTTTCAAAGTCAGCTATTTCATCCACACCTGCACCATTTTCTAATACAAAGACATCGCTACCTGCTCCACCATTGAGAGTATCTTGCCCCAAACCACCACTGAGAGTATCATTATCCCGATCGCCAAATAAAACATCATTACCTTCGTCGCCAAAGAGGCGGTCGTTATTTTTGCCTCCAAATAAACTATCCCCACCATTGCCCCCTCTTACAACATCAGATTCACGATCGCCACGGACTAAGTCGTTACCATTGCCTCCTTCTACTGTGTCATCGTCTTTACCCCCCATTAAAGTATCGTTACCTCCTCCACCAACAAGGTTATCTTCACCCCGGTTTCCCATGATAACTTCTGAGTCTGAAGACCCCGTAACTGTATCATTGCCACTAAGAGCAGCTAAACCGTCGGGAAAATTAGTAAGTTCCCCAGAGGAAAGAGCGATCGCTTCTGCATTATCGGTGGCGAGTAAGTTATTGCCATTAGGCGTGAGTTCAGTTTCCATTTGTTACCTATTTTATTAGTTTTTTTTTACTTAGACAGGGCTTACGCAGAACCGTCATATCTGGTAGAGGCGAATGGCATTGCCCCTTACAGATAGCGTATTGTCAATAATTTGCGTAAGTCCTGTTAGAATTAAATTCTGGTCAAAGCTGATTTAATTTAACAATTAGTAATTGTCACAAATTCAAATTAAATTTATACATCTGTAAAAACACATATATTAGATATCTGGAAGATAAAGAGTCACAAGACAGTAGTAAAAATTACCGAGAAATTGTGGTCTAAAGTCTCCCCTTTTAAGGGGATAAAAAACAGAATTCCGTATTTTCTTGCCTCCTTATTGCAAAGGTACTGATAACTGATAACTGATAACTGATAACTGATAACTGATAACTGATAACTGATAACTGAAATTCCCCCTTCATCTCCCATTTTTTAGATAGATAAATCACAAAGCCAAAACTACAATTAACAGTACAGACATTCCGGAAAACATTCTTGCTTTGGTCAAAGTAGACCAAAGTGAGTAAAAGACCATCAAAAAGTCGTGGTGTTGCATAGTAATGGTAGAGAGTGTGTGAGGAGTTTGAGGAGCTACCCCTACTACTCCTGGGAGGGGAATGTGAGAAGCTTGGGAAGAAATTTAAAAATATATATTTTCACCATTACGTGGGTAGGACAACCTAAAAAGTTAACAAAACTTTGCAACCTAACAGTGGAACCTCTAACCCACAAGCTTGTAAAATCCAGGTGAACTATTAGAGAGGAATAGAGTAAAATGAAAAAATATGTATGTAATGCCTGTGGATATATATATGACCCAGAAGAAGGAGATGAAGATTCAGGAATAGCAGCAGGAACACCCTTTGAAGAAATCCCCGATGATTGGAGTTGCCCAGTTTGCGGAGTAGACAAAGATGATTTTGAACCAGTTGAAGAGTAACTATAGCGCTACGCGCAAGTCATAATTAATCTCTGACTTAGTTTTCCTTTAGTAATGTTCTAAGTTATGCTTCGACTGTTATAATATACATAAAATGTTTTTCCCACCTCTTAAAATTGTAGTTGTAGGTGGGGGAGCGGCAGGTTTTTTTGGAGCGATCGCCTGTAGCACCCCCCACACTAATGTCACTATCTTAGAAGCAGGCCGACAAACTCTGGCTAAAGTTCGTATATCTGGTGGTGGTCGTTGCAATGTTACTCACGCCTGCTTCGATCCAGGAATTTTTGTTCAAAATTACCCCAGGGGGAGTAAAGCGCTTCGGGGTGCATTTAGTCAATTTCAGGCCCGTGATACTGTAGAATGGTTTACAGCGAGAGGGGTACAGTTAAAAACAGAAGCAGATGGGCGGATGTTTCCCACTAGCGATGATTCTGCTACAATTGTTGAGTGTTTAACTAGGGTGGCATTAGACCAAGGGGTAAATATTCGCACGGGTGCAGCAGTGGTTTCTGTAACACGAAAGTCAACAGTGGGGGATAATAATTTATTTGAAATCACATTAAAATCGGGAGAGATTGTGGAATGCGATCGCCTGCTCTTAGCAACTGGCAGTAGTTCCGTTGGTCATCGTTGGGCAAAAGCATTGGGTCATCAGGTTATAGCACCTGTGCCTTCTCTATTTACTTTCAAGATTTCTGATTCGCGCTTCCAGGAGTTGGCAGGTATTTCGGTTGAGAATGTCTGTTTACAACTGCCGACAGCTAAATTAAAACAAATCGGACCTGTACTCGTCACTCACTGGGGTTTAAGTGGCCCGGCAGTTTTGAAATTATCCGCCTGGGGTGCAAGATTTCTCCATGAAAATGACTATAAAGCTAATTTATTGATTAATTGGTTATCCGACCTTAACTCAGAGGATATACGAACACAGTTATTAGCACTCAAGACTCAGGAAAAGAAGGCGATCGTTAATAGTTGTCCGTTTTCTATACCACGTCGTTTGTGGGAAAGTTTAATTATAACTGCGGATATTGACCCGCAAAAACGTTGGGCGGAGTTATCAAAGAAAGCTATTAACAAGTTGATTTTAGAATTAACTCAAGGTAAATATCAAGTTCAGGGTAAAGGGGTTTTTAAGGAAGAATTTGTTACTTGTGGTGGGGTGAGTTTGAAAGAAATTAATTTTAAAACTATGGAAAGTCGTTGTTGTCAGGGGTTATATTTTGCTGGTGAAATATTAGATATTGATGGAGTTACAGGAGGTTTTAATTTTCAAAGTGCATGGACAACTGGATGGTTAGCAGGTCAAGGGATGAAGGTTAGGAATTAGGGGAGTAGGGGAGTGGGGGAGTAAGGGAGTGGGGGAGTGAGGGAGTAAGGGAGTGAGGGAGTAAGGGAGTAGGGGAGTGGGGGAGTAAGGGAGTGGGGGGAGTGGGGGAAGAAATGAACAGTCTTCTCCTGACTCCTGACTCCTGATTCTTTGCTAAATCAAAATCAACCCACTTTGAACTTCCAATTCCGTAACACCAATAAAAATAGCTATTAAATCCCCATCCACAAAGACTCCAGTACCTCCTTGAGTCTCTATCGAAGAAGGACTCAACACAACTCCATCACCACCAAACGTAATAACTACATCACCTTCAAGATTATCAAAATCAGTAATTACTCCATAATCACTACTACCTGCACTACTGTAAAAAGCAACATCACTATTACCAAAAACAAATGTATCAGCACCTGCACTACCCGTCAAAAAATCAATCTCATTTTCTCCAGACTGACGACCTGCACCAATAATCAAATCATCACCAATGCCACCAACAATAGTATCATTACTCAAATCTCCACTTAGGGTATCATTTCCACCACCACCATCAAGAAAATCATTATCTTTACCGCCAAATATTACATCTTCAGATTCTCCCCCACTCAACTCATCATTACCCAACTCTCCTAAAATGAAATCAAAATCAAAACCACCATCAACTATATCGTTACCCTTGCCTCCACGAATAGTATCATTACCTGAGTTTCCCTCCAGACGGTCATTATCTCGATTACCCAAAATACTATCGTTACCATCATTGCCAAAAATACTATCATTACCTTCATTTCCAGAAAGACTATCATTCCCTATTCCACCATCAAGGCGATCGCTATCTTCATTCCCATCAATACTATCGTTACCGTCATTGCCAAAAATACTATCACTACCCAAATTGCCGACCAGACTATCATCACCGCCACCCCCATCTATTTCATCACTACCTTCATTACCCAAGATAGTATCATTGCCCTCACCACCACCTAAAAGATCGTTATCGATGTTGCCCAGAATACTATCATCTCCTATTTCACCATTAATGGTATCAGCTCCTTCATTGCCAAAAATAGTGTCATTGCCTATCCCCGCAAAAATACTATCACTCCCAGGACTACCAAACAAACTATCATCACCTGCTTGCCCATCAATTGTATCATTACCACCTAGTCCAAAAACGGTGTCATTGTTAGGAGTGCCTTGAATAAACTGAGGAGTATTATTACCAATAATGGAACCTGGTGGAAATTGACCGTCTGGTATAAAAGGAGGTGGAGTAGGAATATTTACACCATCAATAATACTGGTACTATTAACATCTATTCTGCCATTTTCTAGAGTTACAGTTCCAGAAATTGCGATGGGTTGATTTGGCTGTAAATTTAAAGCTATGGCATTAAATTCATCTAATAAGTTAACAAAGTATATTTGACCATTAGAATTCAAAATAAATTGGCTATCGTCCACTACAAAACCAACAGTTCCAAATATAGTTTGTTGTCCGAAAATTGGTGGTGGAGGTCTGGTCGAATCATCATTAATCAGAATAGTATTAATTAGATTTAATCGATTATCTTCTACATTTACAAATCCTGTTACTGTGATTGATTGACCAATTTGTAAGCCTAAGATTGAAGTATTTAGTTCATCTATGAGGTCAACAAAGAAGTTTTGACCATTGTCCGCCGTCAAAATAAAAGTATCATTACCAGTAATAGAAAATATTGTGCCTGCGACTTCTGTTAATGTCAATTCTAACTGGGAGCTGGTAATAATAGTTGTCATAATTTATGATTTTAGTTGATATTTGCTGAAGAAGGAAGAAGGAAGAAGGAAGAAGTGGGTGCATCTCATATTTGCAAAAATACTTTATTTCCTATATATTCCCTATTCTCTATTGCCTGTTACCGAAGAATTAATAATTCAATAATTTAGGTAAAAATCCTCCCCTTTCAAGGAGAAAAAAGCGGTCGTTTGCTTTGCAACGCTGGCGCGAAAAGCGCAGCTTCCCGTAGGGTGGGATGGCGAAGTCTCCGTTCCCTCCGGGACGCTTCGCGAACGCCATATCCAATCGACCAAGAGAATAAATTTTTTCCTTTTATTCAATCCTCTTTCTTTTAGGGAGAGGTAATTATCAATTATCAATTATTGAACTGTTGCCTACTTCTGCAAAAAGTTTAGTCTTTTTCACCCGATGTCTATTAGACATCTCCAAAAACCAAAAAGAAAATCAATTCTCACACAAAAATTATCAATTCTTTCCCCTCCTGGGAGCAGGGCTGTTTCAAAGTCTCGTAAGTTAACGATTGAGAGAGAACAGGAGATGAGGGGATAGTGGAATAGTGAAATCTACCAAAATTTGCCGATTTTTCAGCCAATAAGCGTCGTTAAACTCTGAGAAAATATTTAGTTCAACGCCTCTTAAAAGCCTCCATCCCCGTGTCTCCGTGTCTGGTGCGTCCCCGTGTCTATTGAGAATGAAACAGCCCTCCCTCCTGGGAGGGGTTAGGGGTGAGTTCCCTACTGCCTACTGCCTACTGCCCACTGCCTTCGTTCATTCCGATTCGACTGAAAGGGGAAAAGTATCAGGTTTCACGAGAATTTTAGCAATCTTACGATTACGAATTACTTCTACAGCTAAATCCTCTCCAACTAAACTTTGTTCTACCTGTTGCTGAACTTCTACTGGACTTTTAACTGCCACTCCACCTACTTTCTGAATTACATCTCCTTGACGCAAACCAGCTTTAGATGCCGGAGAATCTTCTATAACTCTCATAATCACAACACCCTGGTCTTGCTCAATATTCGTTTCTAGTCGTTTATTAATTTCATCTTTCACTTCCGGCGTTAAATCGACCATTGAAATACCTAAAAATGGATGCTCTACTTTCCCATTATCAAATAACTCATCCGCAATTCTTTTTGCAGTTTCTATCGGAATAGCAAATCCTAATCCTTGGGCATCAGCTCTAATAGCTGTATTGATACCAATTACTTGACCGCGACTATTCAAAAGTGGCCCACCAGAGTTGCCAGGATTAATTGCGGCATCTGTTTGAATAAAACGGACTCGTTTGTCTGGAATACCTACTTGAGAACTACTACGGCCAATAGCACTGATAATTCCTACTGTCACAGTATTGTCTAAACCGAGAGGATTGCCAATAGCGATCGCCCATTGTCCCGGAATTAATTTTTCTGATTTGCCCATGGACACTTCTGGTAGACCTGTGGCCTCAATTTCTATTACAGCCACATCTGTGAGTGAGTCTACACCTTTAACCTGACCCTCAAAAACTCGACCATCTTTCAGAGTCACCTTCACTGTATCAGCTCCACTAACTACATGAGCATTTGTAATTAAGCGACCATTAGAATTAATGATTACCCCAGAACCAGTACCACGTTTAACACGCTCTTCTGGTATAGGCAAATTTTCCCCAAAGAAACGTTTAAATAAGGGATTTTGAAAAGCTTCTGGAACTTGAGTTGTTAACTTTTTAGCTGCATCTATACGGACTACTGCTGGACCTACTTTTTCTACTGCTTGAGCAATAAAGTTATAGTTAGTTGGTTCAAGTACAGCATTTTGGGAATTTGAATGTGACGGGTAATCTGTTGGTTGTTGTTTGACTACAGGTATTACATTAGAGTCTATGGTTAAACCTTTGGCTTGGATATAACGATGACCCAACCATCCTGTGCCACCACCAATAGATAATAGGGAAAAATATAAAGTCAATTGTTTGAAGGATAAAGTCATTTTCTTCCTGCGAAATAATTTTTTAGAATAGATATTTAAGAGGTAAGAGGAGTAGAATTGGCCTCTTTCAGATTAACAAAAGTAATTCGATTGTTGATGTAATTTAAGGACTTTTGAAGTACTCAACGCCAAAGTACTTTATTTTGTATAATTTTTGTCTAAGTCCCACTAAAAAGGTTTCTTGGGCTAAGAAAGCGCTTTGGACAAGTAGATATAATATTTCTCAGTAAGCGTGAGATACACTGCTGGAGATATCCCCCACTACCCCTCTTGACAAGCTATGCTTTATAAACATCTTTACTTAACATCAAGTTTGACAAAATAGATAAATTATGCATAAGCATCTCAAAGGCTTTTTTGGGAGAAAAGTGTATTGAAAAATACATGTTTCTGATAACTGCAGATAGAATTTTTCCTCCCTATCTTCTCTATCTTCCCCACAAGCTTTTCAGGAGTTCCTTATAAGGGATAGCTTAACAAGAGGGGAAACCGGAATTATCCTTAAAATAAGGGGGATTTAGAGAGATCGTTGATGTACTGAAAACCGCTATATTCAATTTCGAGTTGTAGTAGTATGCCACTTGAAAAGCTCAAAGAATATTTTGAATAGAAAGAACCTCCTAATTAATTTTTTTGCTGGTCGGGATTCAACAGTCACGCCAACTTACCTTATGCTCCAGGTCTTTTCCCGATATTTAATGATAAATAAAAATTTGTAATGCCCTACTATATTTATCAAATTATAAGTTACCTAATATTGAGTTAAGTCATCAGATTGTTGTCAAAACCAAATTTAAGACTTTTATCTTATTTATTGTTAACTGGTTTAAAATATATCAAAAGATATGAATCTATCCCAGTAATAAGATTTTTAGCAAAAATCTTACATCTTTTGAGAGTTAAAAACGAAAAATTAAGCTTTTTAAACAAATTTTACTTAAATATATAAGTCTGTTAAAAATAGTGGGATAGATTCATTAATTTTCAGTATTTTCTTCAAAGCATCACATTCATAAAGATTTTGTATTAATATGTCTTTCAGGTGGAAGTATTTTTCAATAATTGATAATTGATAATTACCTCTCTCTAAAAGGAAGAGGATTGAATAAAAGGAGAAAATTTATTTTTTTACCCTGGAAAGGGGAGGCTTTAAACCTGAATTATTGAATTATTGAATTATTGAATTATTCATTATTCGGTCATTTTATGTATGTAATTTTGATAATTCCACTAGTGTTAGGGTTATTTTTAGTTTTGTTGCACTTGGATGAAAGATAACAAAATCTAGATGGGAGTTTGAGATGCTTAACTATACTCAGACCTTAGCTTCTGGCATTAAAATTTAGCAATCTTAGTCTACTAATATCATTATACTTCTACATAATCAGGCATACATTTTCTGGGAAAAAGTAAAATAATAAATTGATTTTTGTTTTTTTGCAATAAACTATCGTATTGTTAACGAATAGAAATAAAATTATATCAAGTATAGAATCTAATCTCCAATGATACCAAATCCTGTTATACCAAGGGTGATAAATGTTTGTTACAAATGGTAGAAGTAAGAAAGAAGGAAGAGGGAAGAAGCGGTGCGACCCCGCGTCGGCGACAGACGCAAGCGGTCAGATCCCGCGTCGGCG
>NZ_CEZPJD010000095.1:0-15608 GCF_983059655.1 Okeania sp. | reverse complement strand
TACTCCCCCGCTCCCCTACTCCTTAAAAAAGACTTTTTCAGCAAGCCCTAATTAGACTTTGGTGGAAGGAAGGCAGAGGACAGAAGGCAGAAGGGTTTCTTCCAATTTCAACCTAACTCTATACACGCTCCGATACTACCGGACATGATATGAAGCATCCGGTCGCCAGAAGTACTAGGCAGATTGCTTTCTGCCCTCTGTCTTCGTACTTCTGCCTTCTCGTTAATACAGTTTACTGATGAGGTACAGAGTATGAAAACAGGGAAACTTTTCTCTGCGATTGATAAGTGGAGTAGAAGCTTAAGTATTGCCAAAAAAATTTGCTATGGCTATTCCCTGGTAATCAGTATTGCAGTGCTAGGTACAACAGTAGGGTTAATTGTGGGAGATTACTACCACCAACAAGCCCAAAAGGAGCTAGAATTAGTCCAGAAAAAGTATACTTTGTTAAAAGAATTAGAAAGTGCGATCTGGCAAGTACAATTCCACCCTCAACAGTTAGCTGCTGTAGTCGCTAACCCAGTATGGTTTAGGTATGAAATAAGTAAATTTATGGTTAGGAGCGATCAATTAAAAGAAGTAATTAATACTCTCGAGAATGTAATTGAAAATAACTCAAATAATTTAGTAGTAAACCCGGAAAGTTTGCAGAAAGTATTACACAGTTATAATCAGACATGGAATTCTTATGCTCAACTAATGGAGGGAATTTGGCAGGGAATAGATCCAGTTAATTTGCAACCAGAAAATATCCTATTTACTCAGCAAAAGGTATTAGCTATCAACACAGAAAACAAAACTATTGAGATTCGCGTTCAGTTTGAAAGGCTCTCGGAAAGCTTAAATCAGCTAATAGCTCTTGTAGAAAAACGACAAAATCAAGCTAACCAGAGATTTGTGCGTTCGGAAATATTACGAATCCAAATTATCATTGGTAGTATGGCTCTATCGGTAGCGATCGCTGCTTGTTTAGCATACTATACCAGCCAAGCGATCGCCCGTCCACTCAAAACATTAACTGAGACTGCCCAAAGGATAACAGTAGAATCTGATTTTTACCTGCAAGCTCAAGTCACCACTAATGATGAAGTTGGGTTATTAGCTATATCCCTAAATCAGCTTATACGATGGGTAGGAGAGTATACTCGAGAATTAAAGTTAACTCATCAAAAACTAGAGAAACGTAGTACTGAACTAACACAAGCTTTGCAAGAACTCAAAGAAACTCAGATGCAATTGATTCAAACAGAAAAAATGTCTAGTCTTGGGCAAATGGTGGCGGGAGTTGCCCATGAGATTAATAACCCAATCAATTTTATTTCTGGTAACATCAAGCCACTTCAGGATTATATACAAGAGCTTTTCGATTTACTAAATCTTTATCAAAAACTATATCCTGACTTACACCCAGAAATAGAAGATTTAATCAACGAGATCGATCTTAATTATATAATCGATGATTTGCCCCAGATAATTTCTTCTATACAGATGAGCACTGACCGGATTAAAAATATTGTACTCTCGCTACGGAATTTTTCTCGTCTAGATCAAAAAAACGTGAGGCCAGCAGATCTTCACATAGGGATTGATAGCACTCTATTAATTCTCAGTCATCGCCTCAAAAAGGGAATTGAAGTTATCAAAAACTATGGAGATTTACCTTTAGTAGAATGTTATCCAGCTCAATTAAATCAAGTGTTTATGAATATCATTGCTAATGGTATTGATGCGATGCTAGAGTCAGATATTCAACCAAAACAGATTGTGATTCAAACAGAAAAGGTAGCTGAAGATAAAGTCATGGTGAAAATCAAGGATAATGGTCTTGGAATACCACTAGAAGTCAAAGATAAGATTTTTGACCCATTTTTTACAACGAAGTCAGTAGGAAAAGGAACCGGTTTAGGTCTCTCTATTTGTTATCAAATTATTGAAAAGCATAGAGGTAGCATAGAAGTAATTTCCGAACAAGGAAAAGGTACAGAGTTTGCGATCGCTCTTCCTATTCGTTTTCTTGAGTAGGGGAGTGGCTCACACAGATTATGGCACGGATACACGGATAGGTCAGGGAGTAGGGGAGTGGGGGAGTGGGGGAGATTGAATATTGAAGTAGTTATAGAATTAAGCGTTGCATAAATGCGCTTGGGATTTTAATAGTTTTGTGGAATGGGCATCTTGCCCGGTCCCAACCAACCAATAAAAAAGTGGTGTTGGGTTTATCCTCCGGATAAGCTACGCTAACATTCTTAAACCCAACCTACACCTAAATGCTTTTTCCTCCTGAATTCTAAATTCTAAATTCTGCCATGTCACCTCTTCATAGATATCGCTGACGATCTTTCTACACAATATTCCGATCCCACCAAGTCTTCTGTATCAGGAGTGTCAAATTTAATTGGCCTCAACTGCACGGCACAAGCTTTTAACTCTGGTTGCCCAGACTCAGGACAAACTTGAGGATGAGTCAAAGCATTTGCCTCTGCTTGATTTGCCCATAGTGCCCCCCAGTGCATCGGCACAAATACAGTCCCTGGAGTAATAGCTTTAGTAACTTTTGCTGGAAATCTAGCTGCACCTCGTCGTGATTGCACTTCTACCCAATCATTTTCTTCAATCTCTAACTTCTGAGCATCCTTTGGATGAATTTCTATAAAAGGCATCGGGTGCATTTTTTTAATTTTATCAATGCGTCCTGTGCGTGTTTGAGTATGCCAATGACCATATAAGCGCCCTGTTGTCAACACAAAAGGATAATCAAAATTTGGTGGCTCTGCTAAACCTTGGGAGTAAAATGCAGCAAACTTTGCCCTACCATCAGGAGTGTTAAATCGGAAATTAGTATACAGACGCTCCTGAGATACTCCACTACTATCAGGGCAAGGCCACTGGATAGGACCCTTTTCTCGTAGTCGCTCGTAGGTAATATCAGTCTGGTCACAAGGGCGATCGCGTGTCAACTCAAGAAATTCAGCTCTCACTGCTTCCGAATCAGCAAAATCAAACTGATTTGTAAATCCTAAACGGCGACCTACCTCTGCAAAAATTTCCCAATCTGCTTTTGCTTCTCCAAGAGGTTCGCGGAATGCCGGACACAAAGTTACCATTCGCTCCGAGTTTGTCATCGTTCCTGTTTTTTCTCCCCACTGAGCAGCAGGTAACAACAGATGAGCATATTCGGCTGTTTCAGTAGGATAATAAGCA
This sequence comes from Okeania sp., assembly GCF_983059655.1. NCBI lineage: Bacteria > Bacillati > Cyanobacteriota > Cyanophyceae > Oscillatoriales > Microcoleaceae > Okeania > Okeania sp. The sequence goes on along the minus strand of NZ_CEZPJD010000095.1, from coordinate 12,407 downwards.
TCCTGATAAACAGTAAAAGGCGATCGTAATAAAGCTGCCTTAGTCCGCTCTAAATCTGGCATACTCACTGCTGGATTAGTCGCTGCAATCCACAAACAACCTAATTCCTCACGTTCCAAAGCCGTAATCATCTCCCAAGCAGTGCGACCAGGAACAGCAGAAATTTGCCCAGGAGTCAATCCCCATAACTTTTCCAAATCAGCCCGATGTTGGGGATTTTTCACCACCCGATAACCAGGCAAAATATGAGCCAGTCCTCCTGCTTCCCTACCACCCATAGCATTAGGTTGACCAGTCAGTGAAAACGGTCCTGCACCCGGTTTACCAATATTACCTGTCATCAAATGCAAATTAATCAGAGTCCGGACTTTTGCCGTCCCCTCAGATGACTGATTCATCCCCATTGACCACAAAGATAAAACTTGCTTTGACTCACTCCAATAACGAGCTGCCGTTTCCAACTCATCCAAACGAATATTGCAGTGGCGTGCAACTAGATCGGGTGGGGAATGACGAATCACATCAGTGTATTCAGGAAAACCAGTCGTACATTCATCAATGAATGTAGCGTCGATTGCTCCCCAACGCATGAGTAGATGGGCAATACCGTTGAGTAGATCGATATCAGTACCTGGTCGAATAGCCAAATGTAAATCTGCGAATTCTGCTGTTTTAGTCCGACGGGGGTCTACCACAATCATTTTCACTTTTTTATTTTTCTTGTGGTGAACCCGCAGACGATTAAATATAATGGGGTGACATTCGGCTGTATTAGTACCGATTAAAAATGCACAGTCTGTTTGTTCTAAATCGTCGTAGCAACAGGGGGGACCGTCGGAACCGAAACTTTGAATATACCCCGATACTGCTGAGGACATACAGAGGCGAGAGTTAGCATCAAAGTTGTTAGTTCCCAGACATCCTTTAAGTAATTTCTGAGCTATATAATAATCTTCTGTTTGAAACTGACCAGAGCCGTACATACAAATTGCATCCGGTCCTTGAGTGAAGCGTACAGTTTGAATCCGGTTAACAATCCGATTAAAAGCTTGATCCCAAGTAACGCGACGGAAAGGCTCATCTAGGGTATCGCGCATCATTGGATATTTGAGGCGACTTTTATCCAATGCTTCTGCAACAGTGGCACCTTTTACACAAACTTTGCCTTGACTAGAGGGATGAGAGCGATCGCCGCGTACTTGCCAAATTGGATTACCTTTCCTATCTCGATTTGTTGCTTTTCCAGGAATTGCTGGCGGTAATACATCCAAGCCACAGCCAACTCCACAATAAGGACAAAGAGTTTTTGTAGGTTCCATAGTTTACTTTAAAAATAATTTTCTTGGCAGACGAATAAGTAAAATTTAAGCGAATATCATTTACACTTAATACGCTAAATATTACACTTAGATGCTCAATAATTTAATTTTGTATTCCAGCAGAAGTTATTTTACTGCTAAACTTTCCCTGATTTTTTCTATTTATAGTTAATATAATATAATACTTAATATTAATATTTAAGTTTAACGATAGAGAATTTAATTTTTGTTTATTATTGAATACTTTATGAAAAGTTATCTGTTACATTGGATACGTTTTCATAAACTCTTAAATTAAAGTAAGGATCGCCAAGCCAAGGATTTCAATCTTTGGCTAATAGTTTAAGTCATCTCAAGATGACTCTTGAGGAGTATGCCATCTTTTTCATCTTGATTATATTGTGGTGAATCAGTGCAACTTGATATTAAGCCTTCCTGCCTCTTCCCTCGCTAGATATAGTAGGGGTCAACGGCCGTTAACCCCTACAAATGGTATGTAATTCGTATGCGTGCGTAAGTCCTATTAGTATTAGTCTTCAGCAAACATAGGAACAGATTGTAGATTCACTTCCTCTTCTTCCTCTTCATCCTTATGGTGTTCGGCAAATGAACCCTCTGGCTCTTTCAAGAAGAAACCACACAGGAACGCCACAATTATTGACATTACACCGAGAACTTCAAAGAAAATTCGATTACCAACAGCACCTTCAGGCAATAAACTAAACGTAGTCAGATAAACCACCGCACCTACGTTACCATAAGCACCAACATTACCAGCAATTTGACCTGTCACTCGGCGCTTAATTAAAGGAACTATAGCAAAAGTAGAACCTTCAGCAGCTTGCACAAAGAAAGAACACATCATAGTAAGTAACACAGCAATAGGTAGCAACCAACCTCCAGTTACACGACCAAATGTGAGATAACCTATTCCCATCCCAGCAGTCAATACTGTCATTGTTAACTTCCGACTACCAAGTTTGTCTGAGATTAAACCACCACCAGGACGAGATGCTAAGTTCATAAAAGCATAGCTAGCTGCTATCATCCCTGCCACGGCTTTATCCAGGCCAAAAGTATTTTCAAAGAAAGCAGGAAGCATAGAAACCACTGCTAACTCAGAACCGAAGTTAACAAAATAAGTAAGTTCTAAAATTGCTACTTGAGAAAACTCATAGCGGTCAGCAGGAGGATAACGCTTCTCTCCTGCTACCAATTCTTTATTAGCTGCCCAACAGTTATAAGTTTGGAAAGCGTACAAACCGAAGAGTAATAGCCAGACAATATAAAGTTGACCTTGATTTAGGAAACCAACTTTACTCAAGCGCCAAGCTAGTAAACAAAGAACTCCTGTTAAAGGAAGATTCATCAAAATTAGGAATATAAAATCTTTCTGGGTTGTAACTTCTAAACCTGTGGCACGCTTAGGCTTTTTATACACCTTACCAGGAGGGGTATCTTGAACATTGAAGAAATAAAACATGCCATATAGTGCAGCTATAATACCTGTTAGAGCGATAGATAACCGCCAGTTCAATATATCACCTGCACCAAAAGTTAAAAAAGCAGCTACAGTAGGAAGGGTGAAAGCAGAAGCAGCAGAACCAAAGTTACCCCAACCGCCATAAATACCTTCAGCCAAACCTATTTCTTTAGGAGGAAACCATTCAGCGACCATGCGGATGCCAATCACAAAACCAGCACCGACAATACTCAGTGCTAAACGGCTGATAACTAACTGGCTGAAGTTTTGGGCTAGAGCAAAACCTATACAGGGAATAGCTGCATACATTAGGAGCAGCGAATAGGTGATTCTTGGTCCGTATTTATCTAACAACATCCCAATAATAATTCGGGCAGGTACTGTTAGTGCAACGTTACAGATAGCAATAGTTCTTATTTGAGAAGTTTCTAAACCAAAATCTGCTTTTATTGATGTTGCTAATGGGGCTAAGTTAAACCACACAACAAATGATAAAAAGAAAGCAAACCAAGTTAAATGGAGGATACGGTAACGGCCCCGAAAAGACCAAAGTTCTGTTAACATATTCTGTTGAATTACAATAATTATTAAGGCTATCTAAGGTAACAAACAAAAATTAATTTAGATGACAAGTGTAACTAAAAATAATTTGAACTAATTATTAATATTTGTCAAGTAAATTAGTAGCAGAGTCAGGTGCTACTTTTAAACGAACGATTCAATTTTTTGCGATTAGCATAGTAGGTTGGTAGAAGTTACAATCATCAGTGCTATTTCTATTTATAAAATTCTACCTAACACCTACTATGTATCACCTCAAACCAAAGACCTACTTGGTTACCCACTGGTTAACTTGAAGTGTGCCACTGGGAGTTAGTAGCACTAAATATTCTGCTGTTGGTTTGTTAGCATCAGCAGTGCTAGAGTTAGTCAACTTAGCTAGAGGAGTTTCTCCCACGTAGTCGGAAGCTGCTTTATTGATATTTTCATACTTAGCAACCATTCCTGCGGAGTCCATTGTGACTCGATAAGCTAAATTTTCAGAAAAAGTTGGATATTGTTGCCAAGCTTGGTCGATCTGGTTGTACAACATTGAGTTTAATTTCTCAAGAGTACTTGAGTCAGTAATAACTTTTGGTGCTGCTTGAGTTTCTGGAACTGTCAAAGTTACTTCAGTTTCTGTTGATGCAGTTTCTGTAGCAGCTACTGTATTGACTGCTGAGACTGACTCAGTAGTATCAACTGCGGAAGAAACAACAGAAGCTGATGGAGCAACAGTAGGTTCTGAGGAAGTGGATGTGTTGGCTACAATAGGAGCAGTATTAGTAGTGGATGTAGCAACAACTGTTTCTTCTTCTTGTTCTTGCTGTTGAGCATATTCTGCTAGAGAACGCTGCCAAGCATTGACATAAAAGCCAGCAAATAGGGTTAAACCAACTACAGATATAATTTTTAGACCTAGAGATTTTGCAGTTTCGGGTGAATTGTTAGAAGTATTAACTGTAGTAGACATTGTTGAGATTCTCCTTATTGTTGTGTTTTGAATGTAATAAATTTTGTCTGTAAGACTAAGTTTTAGAAAAGCTATTTAAGCTTCTCCGGTCTTTATTTGTAAGATTTCTGATAGATTTTTTAAACACCCTTGATCGAAAACTTACCTTGGTTGAGCACCAAAATTTTCAATTAGCAAGTTCCGCAAAACTGTTTTGAGGTCTTCACAGGGAATGCCTTTTTGAACGCAACTGCCAAGTTTAGCATCTTTACCAACTGTGCCTCCCATATACAGGTCAACACCCTCAACCATTTTGCCATCTTTGCGAGCTTTAGTTCCCATCAAACCTATATCTGCAACCTGTGGCTGTCCGCAAGAGTTGGGGCAACCAGTCCAGTGAATGCGTACTGGTTTTGGCATTGACAGTTCAGCTTCCAGTTCCTTTGCTATTGCTAAGGCCCTATTTTTGGTTTCAACGAGAGCAAAGTTACAAAACTGTGCCCCGGTGCATGAAACTAAGGCCCGAGTTAATGGTTGAGGATTAATGGAAAACTTTTCTAGGAGTGATTCCCCAAGGAATGGTTCAATTCTAGACTCAGGAACATTAGGAATAATAGCATTTTGTTCTACTGTCAGCCTAATTTCTCCATTGCCATAAACCTCAGCTAGGCGTGCTAGTTCAAACATATTGTCAGAATACAACCTACCTACCGGAATGTGCAACCCAATATAGTTTAAACCTGGTTGTTTTTGTTTGTAAACCCCGATGTGGTCTCGTTTTTCCCAGATAATTTCGTCTTTGGGAGCTTCTGCTTCTAGAGTTTGCCCCATTTGTTGCTCAACTTTTGAGCGGAATTCATCCAGACCCCACTCATCTATCAGCCACATTAGCCTTGATTTTTGGCGGTTTCCTCGGGAGCCATTATCGCGAAAGACTTCTAGAATAGCCCGGCAAATGGCAACAACTTGATTTGGTTCTACCCAAGCATTAAGGGGGATAGCTGCTGCACAACGTTTAGCGGAGAAAAAGCCACCGACTAGAACGTTAAAGCCAAATTTATCGTTTTTGTAGGCGGGAACAAAAGCAATATCGTTAATTTCGGCATGGATAGAGTTATCACGGCATCCGGCGATCGCTATATTGAATTTCCGTGGTAAATTGGTAAATTCTGGGTTGCCTTTGCTGTTGCCTGTAATCATGTCTTGGACTTGCTGCACTAACTCACGAGTATCGTACAGTTCGTCTGCGTCTATTCCAGCTACTGGGGAACCCGTGATATTACGTACATTATCCATACCTGATTGAACACTGGTTAAACCTACTTGTTCAAATCGGCGGAAGATGTCTGGGATATCTTCTATTCTAATTCCTCGCAGTTGCAAGTTTTGTCTGGTGGTGATGTCGGCACTGCCGTCTTCCCCATACCGTTGGACTATCTCTGCCAATACTCCCATTTGTTGACTGGTGATGACACCATTTGGCATCCGCATCCGCAACATAAATTTCCCTGGAGTTACTGGTCGGAAGAATACGCCTAACCATTTTAGTCTGTGGTCGCGGTCAGTTTTATCTATTGCTTCCCAACCTATATTGGCAAATGTTTCTAGTTCTGTTTTCACTGCCAGACCATCTTTTTCTGCTTTAAATTTCTCAAATTTATTTAGTTTTTCTTGGCGTTCTACTGTGCCAGTCATTTCAGTTATCAGTTATCAGTTATCAGTTATCAGTACCTCCTTATTATTAGGAGGCTACAAAAATACGGAATTATCTTTTTTTATCTCCTTAAAAGGGGAGACTTGAGTCTTTATGCTTAATAATTCTGTATCTGTTGTCACTATTTAATTCAAATTTTTATTAATTTGTTGTTGACTAATGTAAATGACTTTAAATTAAATGTTCGTATTCTTTGTTACAAAATATATACTTTCATGAAGTTTATGTATTTATTTAATGCAATAAACGCATTTAAAATGCAAAAGAGGTATAGATATATAAAATAGATATATAGATATATAAGGACAAGGACTAGTAACTGTATGGAAACCATTTTGGATCTATGGAAAAATCATAGGGGGAGCGTGGGAAGATAGGGAGATGAGGAGATGGGGAGGAGGTAAATTTTCATCCTATTCTCTTTATCTATATTTTTCGTGCTGTAACCCAAGATGCGGGTCAGCTTAAAATCAAGAACCCATAAATCAGTTGTCAGTATTTATTAGACAAAAGTTAAAGTCGCTAAACTGTAAACATACAGAACTTTTTAGGATAGTCAGGCACACTTTATAGTAATCAAAGCAAAGGGCGCGGACAGATGAAAAGCTTAAAACTGAGACAACACAAGCTTTTTCCTTCTTATCTATAAAATCTGACTTTTGATTTTTAACTTTTGACTTCTGTGAATGTGAAATAATTTCCTGAAATTACTGTGACATTAAAGTTTCGAGTCTATAAAATCTCACTTTTGACTTTTAACTTTTGACTTATGCTTAAATATATTCCTCATGGACACTGTTATCTATGGAATCCTAGTTTAGTTAGCTTGCATTTAATTTCAGATATTCTGATTGCTATTGCTTACTTCTCTATCCCTCTAATGTTGGTTTATTTTGTCCAGCAAAGACAAGATTTACCTTTTCCTTCTATATTCTGGTTATTTAGTGCCTTTATAGTTTCTTGTGGGACAACTCATGCTCTAGATGTCTGGACTTTATGGCATCCCACTTACTGGTTTTCAGGAGCTTTGAAAGCTATAACTGCCATAATTTCATTGTTTACAGCTTTTGAACTCCGTATTCTCATACCTCAAGCCTTAGCATTGCCTAGTCCAGCAGAACTAGAAAAAGCAAATCAGGAACTACACAAACAGATAGTAGAACGCCAGGTTATAGAAACTCAATTACGAGAAAGCGAAGTTAAATTTTATGCTGCTGCGGAAGCAAGTTTAGATAGTTTATTTATATTTAACAGTCTACGGGATGAAACTGGACATATTGTCGATTTTATTTTTGTAGAGCTAAACTCTCGCGCCGAACAACTCATTTCTATGTCTAAATCAGAAGTATTAGGACAAAGACTGTCCAAACTAATTCCGATCGACAGTACCGGAAATTTCTTGGAAAAATACGTTCAGGTTCTGGAAACGGGTAAAGTTCTTAAAGAAGAGTTTTCCACAAATATCTTTACTCCCAAGATCTCCTGGTTGCAACACATGGTAGTTCCTCTAGCAGATGGTATTGCTATTACTGCTAGAGATATCACCGAACGCAAACAGATGGAAAAAACATTGCAAGAAAGAGAAGAACGTTTCCGTCTAGCTTTTGATAGTGCACCTATTGGTATTGCCCTGGTATCAATAGATGGAAGTTTTATCCGGGTTAACTATGCTTTGTGTGTAATGCTTGGTTACAGTGAACTTGAATTGATACAGTTAACTTTCCAAGAAATTACTCATCCTGAAGATATAGCTACCGATCTTATTTTTGTGCAGAAACTCTTAGAGGGCAAAATAGACTTCTACAACATAGAGAAGCGATATATTAATCGGAAAGATAATGTTATCTGGACAATTTTGAGTGTTTCTCTAGCAAAAGATTCATTAGGTGAACCTTTATATTTCATTTATCAAATTCAAAATATTACTCCCCGCAAGCAAGATGAAGCTCAACAGCAAAGGCTCATTACTCAGCTAAAAATTAGTAATCAAGAGCTAGAGGATTTTGCTTATGTGGCTTCTCACGACTTGCAGGAACCATTGCGGAAAATTCAGACTTTTGGCGATCGCCTCAAAGTTAAATATGTGGAAGTTTTAGATGAAAAAGGGCTAGACTATCTACGAAGAATGCAGAGTGCTGCCAACAGGATGCAAACTCTAATTAGGGATTTATTAAATTTCTCACGTATTACGACTAAAGCGCAACCCTATATACCTGTAATCCTTTCTCAAATAGTTGCAGAAGTTATTGATGACTTGGAAAACAATATTGAACAAACAAAAGCTCAGGTAGAAGTAGGAGAATTATTTACTATTCAAGCTGATCCGATACAAATGAGACAACTGTTGCAAAACCTAATTTGCAATGCACTTAAGTTTCAGTTACCAAAAAATCGCCCAATTGTCAAGGTAGAAGCAATTTTACAGTCGGAAACTAATCAAGTTCAAATTATGGTATCCGACAATGGAATAGGTTTTGAGGAAAAATACTTAGACCGAATATTTACACCTTTTCAACGCCTGCATGGCAGGCAAAAATATCAAGGTACTGGCATGGGACTAGCAATATGTCGTAAAATAGTTGATAGACATAAAGGTAATATTACTGCTCGTAGTATCCCCAATCAAGGAACTACTTTTGTGATTACTTTGCCCATTGAACAAACTTTAGAGAAGCAAAAGGAGCATATCTAAGTTGAATAAAACACCAGCACCAATTCTCATGGCTGAAGATGATGAAGATGACCGCCTCCTAGCAATAGAAGCTTTTGAAGAAAGTAAATTACTTAATAAGCTATACATTGTTGAGGATGGGGAAGAATTATTAGATTTTTTATATCATCGAGGTGCTTATACAGACCTGACAACTTCTCCTCAGCCAGGACTAATTCTGTTAGACTTAAATATGCCCAAAAAAGATGGAAGAGAAGCTCTCAAAGAAATTAAAGCTGACCCTAATTTACGTTTGATTCCTATTGTAGTTTTAACTACTTCTAAAGAAGAAGAAGATATCTATACTTCTTATCAATTAGGAATTAGTTCATTTATTGTCAAGCCAGTAACATTTGAAGGATTAATAACAGTAATTCAATGTTTGAGTAGATATTGGTTTGAAATTGTTGAACTTCCTACTAGAGAAGATTGAATCTGCTGGTGCAATTTTTAGACTTAGTATTTCCTGGAAAAATTATATATATTAGAAATTGCTTTTTGTTGGTTGTAAGTAAAATTGTTCACCTGAGCATAACTATAATTAGTAGTATATAAATACAAGCAGATTTTTATGAAAAATACACTATTAATCTGACTCTTAATAGAAGATAATTAAGATGGTTTTATCTTTAATAAATGACATTTTTTCAGAAGTAGAGTTGCCAAAAATATCCCTTGATTGGAAAAATGCCTATTAAAAGGGATTAGCTGCAATGAAAGTAAATAAAATTTAGGAAATAAATATTTATATCATGGAAAAGCAGACTATTAATATTCTCCTAATAGAAGATGATGAAGATGATTTTATCGTCATTAATGACATCTTTTCAGAAGTAGAGTCGCCAAAAATATCCCTTGATTGGAAAAATACTTATGAAGAGGGATTAGCTGCTATACAAATAGGAGAATATGACGTTTGTTTGCTTGACTATCGTTTAGGAAAAAAAGACGGAATAGAATTACTTAAAGCAGCAATAGAACTTAATTGTCAGACACCAATTATATTCATCACAGGTCAAGGCGATCGAGAATTAGATCTACTGGCGATGAAAATAGGAGCAGCAGATTATTTAAACAAATTAGAAATTCGAGAACATACATTAGAGCGAGTAATTCGCTATGTCATTGAAAGAAATAAAAATTTAATTGCACTAAAAGAAATTCAAGCCAAACTACAAGAAGCTCAAAAAATTCCCCATTTGGGTAACTGGCAATTAGACCTCAAAACACAGAAAATAACTTTGTCTAATGAGGTATTTAGAATTTTTTGTCTGAGTGAGACTAAACAACAACCAACTTATACAGAATTCCTCCAAATGTTTGCTCCCGAAAGTAGAAAATTATGGTCAGAAAATATGACTTTAATCTTAGAGAAAACTCAAAAGTGTGAGTGTGAATATGAAATAATTTGCCCGGACGGAACACTAAAATATCTTTATACAAAGACGAGTTTAATCGCAAATAGTAACTTAGAATCGATCAGCATATTTGGTACAATTCTAGATATTACAGAGCGCCAAAAAGCCGAATTAGAACTCAAAAAAATTAGAAAGCAAGAACATTTATTAAGTTTAGTGATAGACAGAATAAATCAGTCTTTAAATTTAGAGGAGATATTAGAAACAACAGTAGAGTCAGTGAGAGATTTTTTGCAGTGTGACCGCGTAATAATTTACCGTTTATTAGCAAATGGTAATGGTGTTGTAGAAAAAGAATCTTTAGCACCAAATTGTCTTTCACTTTTAGGCATGAAAATTGTCGATCCATGTTTTCCCAAAAGCAATATTTTAGAACGTTACAAACAAGGTTATTTTAGTATTATTAATGACATTAATCAATCGGGGATGCAACAATGTCATATCGATATGCTCAGAGATCTTCAGGTGAAAGCAAATATAGTGCTACCGATCTTAATTTCAAGCGAAACTGAAAACAAAAATCAGATTGACAACTCAGAAATTAATGTATGGGGGTTATTAATAGCTCATCATTGCCGAGAAAATAGACAGTGGAAAATATCAGAAACCGACTTATTAAGACGCTTGGCAGCTCAGACAGCGATCGCTATTCAACAAGCTCAACTTTATCAACGCTTAGAAAAACTCAATCAAGAATTAAAAGCAATTGCTTATGTTGATGATTTAACAGGAGTATTTAACCGTCGTCATTTTGAGCAAAAATTTCAACAAGAATGGAGAAGGTTGGCACGGGAGGAAGCTGTCATATCAATTATTATGTTAGATATAGACTACTTTAAGCCTTATAACGATACTTATGGTCATCAACAGGGAGATAAATGTTTGCAACAAGTAGCTCAAGCTATTCAAGCTGTGGTGAAACGGCCAGGAGATTTTGTAGCTCGATATGGTGGAGAAGAGTTTGTAGTTGTGTTGCCAAATACCCCCATCGAAGGAGCACTTAAAGTAGCAGAAAATATCAGAATAAAAATTGAAGCTTTAAAAATTCCTCATCAAGCTTCAGCAACAAGTCAGTGGGTAACAAGTAGCTTAGGAGTTGCAGATAGCAAATGCTCAAAAACATCTAATCCGGAGAGATTGCTAAAAGCAGCAGATACAGCTCTCTACAATGCCAAAACTTCTGGTAGAAACCGCATAGATATCTATTATGTATGTATGGAAACTCTAGAGAAACAAAAGCAAGAAATTAATTTAGTTACACAACTACGAGATGCTTTAAGAGAAAACGGTTTTTGTCTGTTTTCACAAGCAATTGTCCCATTGCATGAAGGCTTACAAACAAAACTTTATGAAGTTTTGCTCAGATTTAGATATCCTTCAGGTAAAATTATTTCACCCACTACTTTCTTACCAGTAGCGGAGCGCTATCATTTAATGCCAAGAATTGACCGTTGGGTGGTACAAAATCTACTATATTTCTTGTCTTTGCAGAAAATTGATCGTGCGGAGCAAGATTGTATTTTTACTGTTAATCTTTCTGGTGCTAGCATTAACGATAGCCACTTTCTAGAATTTATCGAATATCAATTTGCCTGTTCCCAAGTGCCCCCCCAAAAAATTTGTTTTGAGATTACTGAGACCATTGCTATTACGAATTTAGATAAAGCAGCAAAATTTATTCAGTCTCTCAAACAAATTGGTTGTAGTTTTGCTTTGGATGATTTTGGCAAAGGAATGTCTTCTCTTTCTTATCTCACAAACTTGCCAGTAGATTATCTCAAGATTGACGGGATGTTTATTAAGAAAATGGAAAAAGATAGTGTCACTCAAGGAATAGTAGAAGGTATTCATCATATTGCCAGGGCAATGAATTTAAAAGTAGTAGCTGAATATATAGAAACAGAGTCAATTCTCAATAAAGTCAGTAGCTTAGGAATAGATTATGGTCAAGGATTTTATCTTGACAAACCAAGTCCACTTTTGTTTTCTGTTTGAGAGTAGGGAGTAGGGAGTAGGGAGTAGGGAGTAGGGAGTAGGGAGTAGGGGAGATTACAACAGTTTCGGAGTTAGTGAGGTACAAAATTTTAGGACTTTAGACAATAGACAAAAGAGAATTAATAAACTATACTTCACTATCCTAAAAAGTGCTGTAAATATTGAAGTATAGTTATAAACATATACTATATAACCGGATTTTATATTAATTAGGGTTTGCACTTCACTAGTCTTTTTGCGCTCGGCAGGGAGTAGGGAGTAGGGAGTAGGGAGTAG
>NZ_CEZPJD010000094.1:0-15685 GCF_983059655.1 Okeania sp. | reverse complement strand
CTGTTTGCGTAGCATCCTGTAGGGAAGTGCTGACTGCTGAGAGCTGTTTGCGCAGTATTCCGCAGGAAATGCTTACTTAAAATTAGACAACGCAATATTTTTCCTTCTTGCCTCTTCCTTCTTCCAGTAAATCAAAGTTTGTTAAAAGGAATCAACAATAAACTTCCCTCCATGAGAAGCTTTTTAGAATTTTTGTTACTAAACCGCCAATATTGCTGATAATTATTCAAAAAGTTTTGCCCTAAAATTCCATCAACTTCTAATAATTTCAATACAGGAGAAGATAAAATCACTGTTTCTAAATTTGTGAGTTGATAATTTCCCATTTTCACTTTAGCTAAAGAGGCATATTCTGCCATTTCTATGCCACAAAAACCTTGCACTCGAATGTCCTGTCTTTCAGCAGCAGAAATATTTAACTGATTAGCTAATTTTTGAGAAATAAAAATACTTTCTGCCCCAGTATCTAACATAAAAATAAACGGACCTTTGCCATTAATTTCTACCTCAGCTAACATCACACCTAATTTAGTTTGAAGTGGAATAGCATCATCAATATTTGCACGAGGTATTGGAGTAGGAGGCAATAATTTTAATTCTTGAGTTTGAGGATAAATTTCTACATCAAAATTACTCAAAATATCCATTCCTAAAACTCCAGATAATCCATCTGGCATGACAGAAGTAGTAAATTCTAAAGCTGTTAACCCTTCTACTTTAACATTATCAATTTTTAACAGAGGTAAAGAATGCAAATTAGCTTTCATTTCTGGGCATTCATCTCCCGCTACTGCATAGGTTAAAAGTTCTTGCGGTACTGGCTTTCCGGTTAAACCTAATTCTTTGACAGTTTCTGTGGCAATAATAGAAGTAGAAGCACCAGTATCTAATAAGAAATTACCTGTTTTTTTTCCTAGAGTAGCTGTTAAAGTAAAAGCTGTTCCTCCTGCTAAAAATTGCAAAGGTATAGTTGCTTTACCTGTGACTTTTGGGCGGGGCAAATTTAGACCTTCTAATTCTACAATAGCTCCAATTTTTCTATATTTATGAATAGTATTTTCTACAATTTTAGGACTTAAATAAAGTTCTTTATTGTCTTCTATATTTTGTTTGGGTCTGTTGCCATGTACCCTACTGTATTTCTGACTGGCTATAGCTGAATTTTGCGAAAAAATAATAGGTTTTGATATAACTAAATTATGGAGAAAAAATTGGCAACTAATAGAGCTAAAAATAATAGTTATAATACTCCAAAATTTGTTCATATTTGTTAATTATTATGCCGATATTCTGTTTAGGAGATGTTTATTATAGCAATTCCAATAATGGTGAGGTACAAAATTATTTTGTTTTAGGCAATAGGGAAAATAAATTAAGATAGGTGTACCTCATTTATATCTAAACCTTAAAAAAGAGTCATTTCAGAATTGTGCTTAATTCTACTTCCATTTTCTTGATTAGTTACTTTGAAGCTGAAACAAATAATTAACTATAAAGTTATTTATAAGCCATTTGTCTTCATTTTTTATAAGCTCAACTTGAATCTGAGCTAATCCTTTTTCAAAGGCTGCTTCAGCAAGATAATAATTTCCTTCGACATGGCTTATACCTTTATACTCTCTAAGTTTACCCAGGTTATATAAATGATTCTGAAAACTTTTTTCTGGCTCCCCTATTTCTAGGGAGTTAAGAAAGTGTTGTGTGGCGTTTATTCTCAAATATTGAGGGTTCCAGTAATATAGAATTTTTGGAATTGAATTATTAAAATAGTTTATTCCATCTTTCATATTAGCAAATTGTTTTTTGAAGAAATTTCCTAAAATTGGAAAATCAGAAAAAGCATCAAAAGGATCAAAATTTTCAATATCTGAGGTTATTATCTCACCATTATTCTGACTCTGATTAGATTTCCCGTCAAATTTCCTCAATAAACGTTGTGCCCATACATAGGAAAGCAAAAAAAATACTGCTAGGAGAAATACCAGACCTAGAAAAAAAATACCAAAGAGCATCAGAAGTATCGTAAGTATAGTCATAATCAAGTTCCCTTAAAACTAATGAATAAATTCTAGCTTGAATCTTTTTGTTCATCTATAAGCTACTTATTTCTTGGGAATATCTCAGTTATGCAATAATTCAAAATACTGATATAGCAATCCTAATAGGTTGTAAGATTTTATCGTAGGGGTTTGGTTTCCAAACCCAAGCTTCAAGGGATTTAGAGGCCAAAGCCCTACAATTTTTTCTCACGAATAATTTCATATTGCTATATAATCAGTCAGCAAAAGCATTATTGAGGTAAGCACATCAAAACATCCATATTTTTCCTGTCAAAACAATATTTCGGGAAATTTAGAAGTTGTTTGAGAAGTATTGCATAGATCTGATTAGCTAGAGCTAAATTTTGCGAAAAAATAATAGGTTTTGATATCAGTAAATTATGGAGAAAAATTTGGCAGCTAATAGAGCTGAAAATAAGAGCTATAATACTCCAAAATTTGTTCATATTTGTTAATTATTATGTCGATATTCTGTTTAGGAGATGTTTATTATAGCAATTCCAATAATGGTTAGGTACAAAATTATTTTGTTTTAGGGAATAGGGAATAGGGAATAGGGAACAGGGAAAAGAAATCAAGATAGGTGTACCTCATTAGCCTGAAAAACGCTATGTACATCTCCAATAATAAAAAATAAAATCAATTATTTTCCTGTAGTGGACTGTTGCACTATTTAAGGTGTGTCATTCCACTACTACATCCAAGCCCCCTAAATCCCCCAATTTTGGGGGACTTTGAGAAGCAAATTGACTCTTGTTACCCCCAAAGTTGGGGGGCTATGGGGGCAAATAACTTCCGCGTAGCGGCACTATTCCTACAAATTTCATCAATTCTAATAAATGATTTATATTAACAAAAATATCTTCTAGACGATGGTTTGGTGAAAGAAGTTCATGAAAGGAAAAACCGAGGGGATTTTCTCCTAATAGATAGTAATATTCTAAACCGACTAAGTTAGAAATTAACCAATAACAAGAATATATATAGTTAGGAGAAAATATTTCGATTACTTTGGTTCCGGGATGACAAAATACTAAGTTAGTTAAACCACCACCATGAGGAGAAATTACTACCTTGGCATTAGCTAATAATGATGCTTGTTCTGTGACAGACATTGATTCTAAAGTTATGCTTTGAAAACCGAATTTAGTTAATAAATCAATAATTTCATCTTCGTTAATAATTCGGCGATTATTTGCTTGTTTTCGACTGATATATATCCGGTCTATTTTTTCAGCACTTTCTGAAGGTGGCAAAAATTCTTTTCTGAGAAAATCACAAGCCCATTTTGGCATCCAAGCAACAGAACCAGGAAAAGAAGGAACGATTAATTTTGTTGCTTGAATATGTTGATGTTTTTCAGTCTCGATGATTTTTGCTTCAGAAATATCTATCATTTTTAAGGTTTCTTGCTGGAATGGAAGCTGATAGTTAATTAAAAATTTATCTATCTTGTTAAAATTGATTCTACTTTGACGCAATAATTCAATTCTGGGCAAAATATCAAACATCCAGTGAAAGTAGTTATTATTAAATATTCCGGATAAAACTGCTACTGTGCCTTCAATATTCTGAATCGGAGGTAAAGTTTTTAAGGAAAAAATAGAATGTTTACTGGGATGATTTTCTGGAGAGTCTGGGCTGAGAATAGGAAATTTTGGCGAGACATCTCCTAATATTTTACTTTCTTGGTTTTCTGGATTTTCTGATGTAATAATGGCAGTTTGAAAATTCGTTTCATCTATCCAAAATCTGCCCTCTGGAATAATTGCTACAAATGTTGCAGGTAATTTAATTTGATTGCCAAATCTAAAACTAAAATGTACTGAGTTATCTGGTGTAATGGGGGGTTTAAGTTGTAGGAAATTTTCAGGATAAATATTGATATAGTTACTTGTTTCTAAATCTTGAGTAACTGCCCATTCCCAAGTTGATTCATAAAATCCTGTAGGTGGTTTGACTTGAGAAATATTTTGCTGAGGATTAGTTTTTGGTGGTTGTTCTTGATTGAGAATACTATCAATTTTTACCCCTATTTCTGGTTTGACTTCCCTAGCTTTTTGCAGACATAAATAACCGACATCTAATATTTGGTCTTTCACTACTAATTTCAAACTTTTATTGGCAATTAAAATTTTACCTAACTCCAAATAAATTTCTGCATCCTGATGATTTTGTAACGCTGTGAATAAGCTAGCATGAGAGGTAATTTTTCCATCGAAATTTAGATAAGCTTGAATAAAATTTGGTTGTGTTTCAACAGCAGTTTTTAAGCGAGCGATCGCTTCTTCTAGCTTCCCCTGTTTTAACAGAATAATTCCCCAATTTCCCCAAGCAGGCGTATAATTTTGTTGAATTTTTAGAGATGACTGACAACAAGCTTTTGCTTCCTCCAAATAATTCATTGCAGAAAAACACAACCCCAAATTTTCATAAATTTCGAGACTGTTGGGTTGAATTTCCAGCATCTTTAAATAATAAGAGATAGCTTTCTTAAATTCTCTGAGTCTCTGAAATAAACTTGCCAAACTTTGATAAGCAGCTAAAAAATCTGGCTGGAGTTCAACTGCTTTTTGCCAACATTCTATTGCCTCCTCTTCTCTGCCTTGATAAGCAATAGCATTGCCCAAATTATAATAAATTTCTGCTTCAGTATTATTGACTTCAAGAATTTGCCAATAAATTTTTTCTGCCAGTTGTAACTTTCCCGAATTAAGGTATTGAATTGCTGTAGTTTCTAATATTTCAATTAACTCCATCATCCAGACATCAAATTCATCTGGAGTTGCCTCCGTCATTGCCGACATCCAAACAGCTTGAGCAGCAAATTCTTCTCCTTGCAAAAGTAAAGCTAATCCCAAATACCAATAATTTGACTTAATATTTGGATTAACCTGAATGCAACTTTCATATAAATTTATTGCCTGACTATAATCATTTTTTACTAAATATTCAAATGCTTGTTTTTGGGAATTATTAATATTCATAGCTAGGCAACAGAGAATAGAAGACAAATTAAAGATAGGTTTAGGTGTACCTCATTAGGTTGATAAACGCTATATTGGTATTATATTAGACATCTCCAAAAATTAAAAATAAAATCAATTCTTATCCATAAATTATCAATTATTCTTATCTGTTCCCTGTTCCCTGTTCCCTGTTCCCTGTTTCCTCTTTAATACCAATAATTTGACTTAATATTTGGATTAACCTGAATGCAACTTTCATATAAATTTATTGCCTGACTATAATCATTTTTTACTAAATATTCAAATGCTTGTTTTTGGGAATTATTAATATTCATAGCTAGGCAACAGAGAATAGAAGACAAATTAAAGATAGGTTTAGGTGTACCTCATTAGGTTGATAAACGCTATATTGGTATTATATTAGACATCTCCAAAAATTAAAAATAAAATCAATTCTTATCCATAAATTATCAATTATTCTTCTCTGTTCCCTGTTCCCTGTTCCCTGTTCCCTGTTCCCTCTTTTCTGGAGATGTCTATTGGTAGATGCCAAATTCATAAGAAGTTGCATAGAATAAAATTCTAATCAGAGTTTACTTGTAGATAAAAAAACTGAAACTCTTACCTGTTCCCTGTTCCCTAAAAACAGTAAGATTTTTATACACAAATAAAATAGGATTGCTATAGATAAATGGATGAAATTATTATCGTCGAATATAATCCAGACTGGAAATTTATGTTTCAGCAAGAAGCTACACACATCCGTGAGGTTTTAGGAGAATCTCTGATTAATCGTATCGAACATTTTGGCAGCACATCAGTACCAGGTTTAGCTGCAAAACCTATTATTGATTTATTGATTGAAGTATCTTCACTTGAGGAAGCAAAACAAATAGCTATTCCTCAGTTAAAACTCTTGGGATATGAATATTGGTTTGATAACCCCGACCCTCAACGGATGTTTTTTGTCAAAGGTCTGCCACCTAACGGCCCACGCACTCATCATGTCCATATAGTCGAAGCAGACAGCATACAATGGGAGTGTTTAATATTTCGAGACTATCTTTGTCAGCACCCCGATGAAGCAGCACGCTATGCAAAATTCAAACGTAATCTTGCTCAACGCTTTTCGAGCGATCGAGAAGCATACACAACAGGAAAAACGGATTATATTAAGTCTGTTATGGAAAAAGCACGACTTCAGTAATAATAATTTTCACATATAGAAGCGATTAATATTAGCAAAGGTAGGGTTTTTAGACAAAGAAGTTAGGATATTGATATTTAATTATTTAATTACTATAGATAGATATCTCGAACAATCAAAAATCAAATCAATTATTGCACTCTTATTCATTAATTATTTCCCTTCCTGGGAGGGGTTAGGGGTGGGTTCCCTACTCCCCCTTTTCCGAATATTTCTATTGAAAAATGTCATGAATATAACAGAATTACTACAAAGATATTTCGCCGGAGAAAGAAATTTTTCTGGCGCTGACTTGCAAGGAATTAAATTAAATCATACTCAAATTAATTTGAATGAAATAATTCCTACAAGTACTATAGAAAAAATTGATTTAAATCAAAAAAAGCTCTATTTAAGAGATATTAATTTATCGGGAGCTAATTTAGAAGGAGCTGAATTACGTTCTATCAATTTCCACAATGCCAATTTTGCTCAAGCAAATATTCGCGATTCTTTTTTATGTGATTGTAGCTTCGAGCAAGCAAATTTAGAAAAAGCAAATTTAGCCAATTCTAGCTTCCTGAATAGTAATTTAACTGCAACTAATTTAATTGATGCTACTCTGACAAATGTCGATTGGAATAGAGTTAATTTAACAAGAGCAATTTTATCTCAAGCTAATCTTAGTCATGCTTGTTTATATAATTGTCTACTAAATCAAGCAAATTTAGAAAATTCTATTTTAGCTAATGGTAATTTTGATAGAAATGATTTCACACAAACAGACTTTTATCGAGCCAACTTAACTCAAGCTAAGATAGAAAATTGTCAATTAAATCAAACTAATTTTACAAATGCTAATCTACAAAAAATTTCATTAGATAGCATTAATATCAGAGAAACTAACTTTACGAATACTAATTTAATTAGCAGTCATTGGAGCGATATAGAATTATGGAAAACTAACTTTCAAAATGCTGACTTAAAACTGGCTCGGTTTATTGATGTGTTCATCTCGCAAACTAATTTTCAGAAAGCAAATTTGAATCAAGCAATTATAAACTTTTATGGTTTATCCAAAACTAATTTTGAAAATGCTAGTTTAATTAAAACCAAATTTGATTGTACCGATGAAGATTATTTAAGTAGCGACCCAGATAATTTTTCTCAAATTAATTTCACTAATGCCGATCTACATCAAGCAGTTTTTAGCGATTTTTTTATTTTTGTTAAAGATATTAACTTTTCCAGCTCCAATTTGACAAACACTGTTTTTGAAGGGATGAATTTTACAGAATTTACTATAGATACAAATACAAAAATTGACCAAAAATTACTACAAATAATCAAATTGTGTCGCCATCAACTAAGTAAACAGGAATTAGAAAAATTAGATTTTACTAACGCTAATTTAGTAGGATTAGATTTAAGCAGATTAGATTTAAGCAATATTGATTTTAGTAACTCCAATTTGAAAAATGCCAATTTATCAGATACTAACTTCCAAGGAGCAAATTTGGAAAATGCTAATTTAACCAACGCTAAAATTCATGGTACTAACTTCGACCGCGCTAATTTAAAAAACACTAATTTAACCAGAGTATATTGTCAATATAGAACTAACTTTAATAATGCAGATTTATCAAACGCAAATCTTAGTTATAGCAAATTAATGTATGTTAGTATGCACCAAACAAACTTAAAAAAAGCTAACTTTCAAAATGCTTATATTGGCTATGATGTAGATGCAGGAGTAGGTTTTGAAGGAGAAGAAGATTTAAGTCAATTGATTCAAGCAAATTGTACTCAAGCCAATTTCACCAATGCTACATTTCAAGGAGTTGTTTTGTCTAACTCTAATTTTACCCAGGCAAATTTTCAACATACTAATTTTATTGAATACATTAATTTAGCAGGAGCTAACTTCAGTGGAAGTAATATTAAAAAAAGTCATTTTAAACAGTGCGAATTTGTGAATCTTGCCAGTGCAAATTTTAGTAATTTTGACACTCATGAATAAAAATGTACCTAAACATTGCGAAATCCTAATTCTACGGAAGTTTTGCCGGAATATCGACAAGTACAGGTTCAATTTTCGGGAACTTCCGAAGATGCTGCTACTTTGTTGCGATCGCTAATTCTTGCTAATATCCCAGTCACAAATTTCCATTGTACTCAAGAAGACTTAGAAGCAATTTTCCTCAAACTCGGACATCAACAAGCAAATTAATTTCAGAATCTTTGGAGTAATTACTATACTCCTGCCAATACACCAGAGGGTCATCTTCCTTGGGGAATTATACCAATTGTTGTAATGGATAATGCAGCTTTGGATGTCTTTGTCGGAGGTATACGAGCCATCAGCAAAATAACGATACGAGAGGATTGGCAAAAGCAGCTTCTGGCAGATTTTATGGCATTTGAGGAGTATTTATTCGGTAATAACTTTGATAAAGAGGAATTTAAGAGAAATCTGGAATACGAACTTTCTCAGGATGAGCCTTGGTGGGAGAAACAGAGATTAGAAGAGTTAAAAGTCTCTAAGCTTTTTTCCCTACTGACAGCTTGTGTAAACCTATAGCTATAGTAAATTCAGACTTTTACCTCACTCTAACAATAGAATAGATTAATCAAAAAAACTCCAACGTTATAGTTTTTCGACGGAGTTTCATATTTATCTATTGTACAATAGTTTTGAAAATTTTCACCGAGCTGAAATAGCGATCGCCCTGGGTAACTGAATTTAAGTACCGAGGCTGGTTTGAATCTTTTGTCTGAGTCTAACAATAGAATAGATAAATTAAAAAAAACTCCAACGTTATAGTTTTTCGACGGAGTTTCATATCTATCTATTGTACAATAGTTTTGAGATTTTTCACCGACCCACAAAAGCGATCGCCCTAGGCAACTGAATTTAAGCACTGAGGATGGTTTGAATCTTTTGTCTGAGTCTAGCAATAGAATAAATAAATTAAAAAAAAACTCCAACGTTATAGTTTTTCGATGGAGCTTGATATTTACTATTGTACAATAGTTTTGAAATTTTTCACCGACCCACAAAAGCGATCGCTTAGACTGCCACTGAATTATTACACTGAGGATAACTTTAGGCTTTTAACTGACTCTAGCAATAGAATAAATAAATTAAAAAAAAACTCCAACGTTATAGTTTTTCGATGGAGCTTGATATTTACTATTGTACAATAGTTTTGAAATTTTTCACCGACCCACAAAAGCGATCGCTTAGACTGCCACTGAATTATTACACTGAGGATAACTTTAGGCTTTTAACTGACTCTAACAATAGAATAGATAAATTAAAAAAAAACTCCAACGTTATAGTTTTTCGACGGAGCTTGATATTTACTATTGTACAATAGTTTTGAAATTTTTCACCGACCCACAAAAGCGATCGCTTAGACTGCCACTGAATTATTACACTGAGGATAACTTTAGGCTTTTAACTGACTCTAGCAATAGAATAAATAAATTAAAAAAAAACTCCAACGTTATAGTTTTTCGATGGAGCTTGATATTTACTATTGTACAATAGTTTTGAAATTTTTCACCGACCCACAAAAGCGATCGCTTAGACTGCCACTGAATTATTACACTGAGGATAACTTTAGGCTTTTAACTGACTCTAACAATAGAATAGATAAATTAAAAAAAAACTCCAAGGTTATAGTTTTTCGACGGAGTTTCATATTTATCTATTGTACAATAGTTTTGAAAATTTTCACCGAGCTGAAATAGCGATCGCCCTGGGTAACTGAATTTAAGTACCGAGGCTGGTTTGAATCTTTTGTCTGAGTCTAACAATAGAATAGATTAATCAAAAAAACTCCAACGTTATAGTTTTTCGACAGAGCTTCATATTTATCTATTGTACAATGTTTTGAGATTTGTGAGCTACCCACAAAAAGGGCTAGAGCAAAACCACAAAGAAAAAGTTTTTCAATAATGTGAATATTTTGTCAAAATTAATTATTTTGCAAATAAGTTATTAGCTTTTTCTTGAACTTTATCTTCAAACTCAGGCTGAGTAATGACACCATTTTTCAAGTCTTCAAAAAGAGTTGATAAAATCTGGTCTTGCTCCTGTAATTTGAGTTGAAATTTCGCCTCAAGATCGGCTTCAGTAATTGTACCTTCCTTCATATCTTGACTGAGATCTCTCAGAAAAGACCTTTGTTTTTTCTTCAGGGAACGAAATACCCAAGGTGGAATAAATTCTGACTGAGATTCTTGCCATATTCCACGTTTATTTATCTGAGCATCCGCTTCTGCTAATAACAACATTATTGCAGTGTCTCTTGGACATTCGCTAATATAATCATAATAAATTCTAGCCAAGCCTTCCTGCACTAAAACATACTGTACAAAAGTACCATCTAATAGATAAACTTCACCAAAACAGCGTGGCGATCGCCCTGGTCGTTTTTCTTCTCCAGTAACTTTAAGTTTGACTTGATTGCCACTTTTTTCAATTAATTCTTGGAGTCGCTCTGTGCCTTTTTCTCCCCACTGAAATTGACTACGATATAGTTGATTTTCATATCTACTATTCATTTTTTCTACCTGTGAATCTCCCCAACCTTTACGAGTTTCTGGAGCATCAATATAAACAAAACGTATAGTCATGTCCTGGTTATCTTCATCAGAAATAACATTAAAAGTATCGGCATCTGATACTTTTGTCACAGTGTAAGTTTTGAGATTATCAAAATATGACGGACTTGGTAATTTTACTTCACCCAGACGAGTTAAGATATTGTTGATTATTTCTTTCATCAATAATTAAAAATTGCTAGCTGTCTACTAATGATACTAGAAAAAATAGAGAGGTTATGTAATTGGCGTTGAATCGATATTTCGGATATAGAAATGTATGGCAAACAAGAGCAAAAAGATTACTCCCCTACTGCCCCACTCCCATCTTTCCTGAGCTAGAGAAGAAATAATATTTCCTGACATTCAATTCCGTAACGGTTTTAACTAGAGGTAATTATCCATTATCAATTAGACATCTCCAGAAAAGAGAGAGTAGGGAGTAGGCAGTAGGTATTAGGGAGAAAGAATTGATAACTTCTGTGTGAGAATTGATTTTATTTTTTATTTTTGGAGATGTCTATTAATAAAGCTGTAAGATGTAATCAGATTTTACGACTTAATGATAGTCAAAATATTACTTTTGACTTCTAGGTTTTGACTTTTGACTTTCTAAAATGTTTACCAATTTTTTCATCAAAAAACCAGTATTTGCCTCTGTATGTTCCCTGCTAATTATCCTGATTGGATTAGTAGGTTACACCCGTCTACCAGTGCAAGAATTTCCGACTATTGAACCTCCAGTAGTTAGCGTGCAAACTAGCTACCCAGGAGCTAACCCAGAAGTAGTAGAAACAGAAGTAACAGAAATTCTCGAAGCAGAAATTAACGGTGTCGAAGGTGTTAAAACTCTGACCTCCAGCACCAGGGAAGGTTCAAGTTCCATAAATGTTGAATTTGAACTCGAACGTGACCTAGAAGCAGCAGCTCAAGACGTTCGTAGTCGAGTTTCCCGTGCTATGAGAAGACTTCCCGATGAAGTTGACGCGCCAGTAGTTTCTAAACGAAGTAGCGACGATGAACGTATTATATGGCTTGCTTTAACTGGGGAAAAATACACCTCCTTAGAGTTAAGTAACTACGCCGATAAATTCATTAAAAATGTTTTAGAAACTGTCAACGGAGTAGGTAGTATTTTTATTGGTGGCGAACGTCGCTATGCTATGCGACTATGGTTAGACCCAAAAAAAATGGCTGCCCGAAATATTACAGCATTAGATTTAGAGCAAGCACTCAGACGACAAAACGTAGAAATTCCCAGTGGGAGAATAGAAGGGAAATCGACCGAATACCCGATTCGTACTTTTGGTCGTCTGCAAACTACAGAAGAATATCAAAACCTGATCGTTAGACGAAATGATGATAATTCCCTCACCAGACTTAGGGACATTGGTAGAGCAGAAATTGGAGCAGAGAGCGATCGCACCCTTGCTCGTTATAATGGTAAACCAGCAGTAGGTCTTGGTATCAGTAAACTCTCAGGGGCAAATATCGTAGAAGTTGCCAACGGCGTTAAAACCAAGATGAAGGAATTATCCCAAGATTTCCCCGAAGGAATGGAATATTACATCAGCGTTGACTACTCAACATTTGTGGAAGTAGCCATCAAAGAAGTTTGGAAAAGCTTATTTTTAGCAATTTGTTTAGTTGTCTTAGTTATCTATGCGTTTCTGAGAGATTGGCGAGCAACTCTCATTCCTACCATCACCATTCCCGTTTCTCTCATTGGTGCCTTTGGGGTAATGTTTTTTATGGGATTTTCCATCAACACCCTCACCCTATTTGCTCTCACACTATCAACAGGTTTAGTGGTAGATGACACCATTGTTGTCTTAGAAAATATAGTTAGATATATTCAAGAAGAAGGTAAAACTCCCATCCAAGCAGCCATGTTAGGAGTGAGCGAAGTAGTATTTGCCGTCATTGCCACCACCGTTGTATTAATTGCCGTATTCTTACCAGTCGGATTTTCTGGAGGCTCTACAGGGCAAATATTTAATGAATTTGCTCTAACTATTGCCGTCTCAGTAGTATTATCCACCTTCGTTGCTTTGACTTTAGCACCAACCTTATCAGGGCGAATATTAAAAAGACATGAGCCAAAAGAACATAAAAATTTCCTTTCCCGCATGGTTGCTCTTCCTCTAGATTTATTTGATTATGCTCTAAGTCGCATCTCAGCAATGTACGATCGCTCATTGCGTCTGTTGATGAGAATGAAGCCATTAATAATTTTAGGATTTGTCCTTTCTTTCTGGTTAATCTTTTGGCTATTTCAACAACTACCCCAAGGATTTTTGCCCACAGAAGACCGAGGGCGAGTATTTGTATCTGTTTCTGCACCAGAAGGTGTAAGTGTTCAATATACTGATAACGTCATGCGTCAGGTAGAAGATAAACTCTCTCAAGTACCTGAAATGAGAGGTTATTTCAGTATTGTTGGATTTGGTCGATCTGCCCAAGCTAACCGAGCTTTTGCTTTCACCAACCTCAAACCATGGTCGGAACGCCGGAAACCAGAGGAAGCACAACAAGAAATTGTTAAACGGTTGTTTGGAGCCTTTGCTCCCATTACTGATGGACGAGTATTTCCAATTAACCCCGGTTCATTGCCTGGTAGAGGGCGCAGTCAACCAGTAGAATTTGTGTTGCAGGGAAATGATTTAGAAGAATTAGCACGAGTCTCTGAAGAATTTACCACTGAAGCGCAACAGTTACCCCAGTTGAATAATATTGATACAGATTTGAAAATTAATAAACCAGAGATATCGGTAGAAATTGACCGTGCCCAGGCATCTAATTTAGGTGTGTCGGTGCAGGATATTGCGCGAACATTGCAAATAATGATGGGTGGGGAGGATATTACTAACTTTACCCAAGGAAATCAACGTTATGATGTAATTGTACGAGCTGAGGAACAGTTTCGCGAGAGTCTTCAAGATATTGATGATTTGTATGTACGAACCGAACAAGGGGCGATGATACCTTTGAGTAACGTGGTGAAAGTAAGTACGACAACCACTCCTCCTCAGATTAATCATTTTAATAGATTTCGTTCAGCAACTATTCAAGGAAGTCCGGCACCAGGGGTGAGTCTGGGTGAGGCGTTACAAGTGTTGGATGATTTGGCAGACCGGATTTTACCTGCTGATATGCGAACTGATTTAAAAGGTGATTCAGCGCAGTTTAGAGATGCTGGTGAAGCGACGGCGTTTATTTTTGGCTTGGCAATGATCTTTATTTTCTTGACGTTGGCAGCTCAATTTGAGAGTTATATTGACCCGGTGGTGATTTTGTTGGCAGTACCGTTATCTTTGTTGGGTGCTTTTGGAGCGTTGTGGTTGGCGCAGTTGGAAGTGAATGTTTATAGTCGAATTGGGTTGATTATGTTGATTGGTTTAGCAACGAAGAACTCTATTTTGATTGTGGAGTTTGCTAATCAGTTATTGGCAGATGGTATGTCTATTACTAAAGCTGTGGTTGAGGCATCCCGTTTGCGATTTCGTCCAATTTTAATGACGGCATTTTCTACCATTTTCGGGGTAATGCCATTAGCTTTTGCTTCTGGTGCAGGTGCTGCCAGTCGGGTTTCAATTGGGATGTCGGTTATGGGCGGTATGTTGGTTTCTACAATTTTGAGTTTGTATGTAGTGCCGATCTTTTATGTAATGGCGAAGGGTTTACAGTCACGTTTATTTCATAAATCTGCTGAAGAGTTTGCAGGGGGTTATGAGATGGATGGTTTTTCTAATGGCAATGGTAATGGTTATACTAACGGAAATGGTAATGGTAAGGCAAGTTATGTTAAGGATGGGGTGAAAGAAGTGAAAAAATAATACCGCAGGGAACAGTCATTTCAGTTATCAGTTAGCCTCCTATCGGAGGAACTGCGTTAACAGTTATCAGTTATCAGTACTGTCTCATATCAAGTCTCATTAAGAACGCCATAATAAATTAGCTGCATTGCTGATTCTGGGTATGATTTTGCCCCCCTAACCCCCCAATTTGGGGGGGAATAAAACTCTAAAATTCCCCCGATGCGCGGGGGCTTGAGCAGAACAAAACAATCGCACATTCATACTTCAATTCAGCAACGCCAAATTAGCTATCTTTAGTCATTTAAAGATGACTTCTGCTTTGAGCCAAGAAATTTATTTCTTGGCGGATGACATGGTTCGTCAAGTTCGCCAAGTTCGCTAAGTTTGCCAAGTTCGTCATTTCAGTTATCAGTTAGCCTCCTATCGGAGGAACTGCGTTAACAGTTATCAGTTATCAGTACCTCTAGCTGTTTGCGGAGCATTCCATAGGAAAGCAAGAGGCTTGAAGTACGGAATTATTTTTTCTCTTGGTCGATTAGATATGGCGAGGTTTCCTCGCCATCTCTCGACCGCTTTTTATCCCCTTAAAAGGGGAGGCGCATACCCACGATTTTTCGGTCAAGTTCACCAAGTTTGCCAAGGATTGAAATCCTTGGCTAATAGTTTAAGTCATCTAAAGATGACTCTTGAGGAGTATGGTTTTATCAGAAAAGGCAGAGAGAGGACAGGAGTTACTGATAACTGATAACTGATAACTGATAACTGATAACTGAAATAACTCCCTACTTTCAAGCTACCGAGTGGCAAACAATCTACTTGCATGAGGTCCTGTAGGCAAATCTTCAACAATTGCACCTTGCTGTTTCAGCTCTCTCTTCATCTCTACAGATAGTCCAATACCAAGAGAAAATCGAGTATCCTTCACATTAACCCCATTTATCTCGGTATTCTTGAGGTCGGAACCACTTAAATTAGCACTACTCAAATTTGTATCAATTAAAATTGCTTTCTGTAAATTAGTGCGACTCATATCAGCATAAC
>NZ_CEZPJD010000093.1:0-15822 GCF_983059655.1 Okeania sp. | reverse complement strand
GCGATCGCTTTGAAATGAATGGCCTCTTGATATCAATTTAAAACCTTAAAGATTCCCATAACTGCTCCTAAATTTATCAGAATGATATACAACGTAAATGGTGAAAATCTTGTGGCGCGGGCATCTTGCTTCTTGTGGCGCAGGCATCTTGCCTGCATAGCCCGATGGCCTCATAACAGTAGAAAACACTGTAAGTTAATGAATCCTCAACATTTAAAAAACTGGTTTGCTAAGTGCTGCGATCGTACCTCATAACAACCGAAAGCGCTGTAATTGTATATTTTAATAATTAGGATTTAAAGTGAATCCCTTCAAATTAAATTTTTCGTATTGGTCAGCTTGAATTATAGTGCTACAGTCAAGTCAAAAATTTCTGCCTGCTCCTCCCCTTCAATTTTTGGATACTATCAGAACAAATTTGTCAATGGTTATAATTGTCTAAGCACTAACACCTGTTCAAAATTAGTTTTTTTGAGATTTATTCATCCGTAGAAAGGGTATAAATTTTTGCATCCTATATTAACGAAAAATAGAAGGTTGTAGCTTTTTCTAAGGAAAATTTCTTATTTTTAAACGCAAGAATAGGACAATAAACTATGTATCTAAATGATACCAAATCGCTGAAATAACGCAAGTACGTGAAATATTTTGTAATAATTAGCCGAAATCAGAGATTTTTTTGATAAGCATAAAAAATAATAATAGTTGATTATATTTTTTTTACTTATACTTTTGCGTTCTTGCGGGAAACTGTTTTTTAATTTTGGTCATAGAAGAAAGCGATCGCAACTTCTGGATTTTAAATAGGGAATCAACAGAATAGGTAATTAATTTTGCATAAGCATTTAAATAGTGAGAAATAGAAGCTGTAAGCATTTCCTGCCGAATGCTTACTAGAAGCTTATGAAAGTTATAGCGCTGTGCGCAGGCAACAGGCAACAGGCAACAGGCAATAGGGGGAATAAATTGCCGACAATATAAGACTTTTAGCTATTTGGCCCCTACTGTAATTTGTAAATATACCAGCGCTCATTGCTATATATGAGTTTTTTAGTGCAGTAGAAAATCCATACGAAAAACTTTGGCACAGAATATACAATTAATTTTGCATAAGCACTTAAAGTAACAATTTCTAGCTTACCGAAAAATTAGAAAACTGTCGCACAAAAGGCGAACGAAAAGCCAAAACAATATCGGCTTTTGGCACACCTAAATCTAATAATTGTTGAGCAATTCCTTGCTCGGTAAAATCTTGCTGAATCCAAAATTTGTCATCTTTAATATCAACATGAATAGAACAACCATAATCCCGTTGTTCATTTTGCCAACGTAAAGAAATTAAGAGATAGTGATTTCTTTCCGAATCTAAAATCAGTTGTGTTTCATATTGTGAATCTTGAGTATGATATTGATAGTGTTCTTTAACTATTTGCGTGACAATTTCCGGATAATTTAATCGCTCCATAAAACAATTACCTCTTTTGAAGGATTGAAAATTAATAATTTAACTTGATAGGTACTTACAGAAAGTTTAATAAAAGGGTCATTTCAGTTATCAGTTATCAGTACCTAGTAGCTGTTGCATCGGGATAGCTGATAGCTAATAGCTGACGGCTGTTTGCGCAGCATTCCGGAGGAAATGCTTACTAAGAAATTGACCAAGAGCAGTATGAAATTCTGCCAAGGGTGACATTGACAAAAAACTTTTAATTTATACTGCTATTATTTGACCATCTTTTTCTGCACCAATAGATCGTTCGCCACCTATATCAATGTATAAAGATATTTTAGTGCTAGGCTTAATAAATAGAGGATCGTCCGTAATTTTCCAACCATCTTTGATTAAAGCTGATGTAACAGCATGATGAAAAAAGTCTTTAGCTGGCATAACTTTAAAATAAATCTAATTTAATTAAATAACAAAATCCTCACTAATTACAGCTTCACCTAACACTAATTGTACCGTAAATTCTTCCCCTAACTCTCCAGTAAATTGAGATTGAATAATATTATCTGCACTTCTAGCTGTAACTTCTTGAAAAACTTCATTTTCACTTAAAACAATAAGTTTAAAATTAGGAGGAAGATAAACATCATCCCCAGTCGGATAAACCCGTAAAGTTATTTCCACTTCAGGAGAATCATCATCTTCTCGTACTAAATTTACCAGTAAAACTACAGCATGACTTAATAGATCGGCTCGTAAATCAATAAGTTTTGCATTTTTAATTCCGATAGTTCTAACTAATTCTAATTGTGAAGGAGTTAATAATTCATTTGCTGCTTGCCATCCAGTAGTTAAAATATTATCAAACCATTGAGTTAAATTAATCTGAATTGGTATGATTTCTACATCTATAATAGGAACACCTAATCTGTCTGAAAGTAAACCTTGTTGATACAAAGATTCTATTTGCTTGCAAGCAGATTGAGAACCTTTTAAATGCAAAATTATACTACCCATTTTAATTTCTACTACCCTAAGATAAGGGCATCCTGTTATCGCTCTCACTTTGTTCTCAATTTCTAACAATTGTTTTGCTGAAACATCATCAGGTATTCTAATTAATAAACTTCTTTCTTTTTCAAAATTAGGAGGTTGAGGCTGTTTTCTATATTGAGAATTAAATAAATGAAAAATGATATCTTGAGGATTACCAATTTCTTGTTTAAGTAATTTTTGTAAGCAAAAATGAATCCCTTTTTTCCTTTTGTCATTACTTAGTTTAGTTCTGAGAGAATCAACTGATGAAATATCTTCCAGTTCAGCCACCATATCTGGAAGTTTTTTTCCTAGTAATACCATTAATAAATACTGCTTGTGAAATTTGCTTAAGCCTTCTCCCTTTGACCAGTCGTTTCTAATTTTTTCTAGGTCAACAATTAAATTATTAACATTCCAACTAGCTTGAGCTTCAGCATAAAAGTTTTAATTAACTAAATCTTGAATAAATTTATAATTACTTGCAGCTTGATTCATATAATTTACCTCGCAACGATTTTTTTGATGATAGTCATAATTTTACCATTGTTATTAATAATGACCGTTAGTGAGGAATAATTTCCATTATCAATTCAGCCACTAAAGTATTAATTGTGAGGCAAAAAAAAGTTTTCTTGAGCTTCACTAGGAAAATCTAATTTAGTTATTGAAAAAATCATCCAGGCGATCGCTTACTTCCGATCGCCCATACCAAGAAAAAACAGGAGGAATTTAGATATGTCTGCATCTGAAATTGTTATGCACCGGATGTTTGCTGATGTTGTTGCCTACTATCACCCCTTTGCTGAATATCTCGGCTATCAAGAGGCCACAGATGGATTTATTATCTGTTATGAAGGGACGAATGGTCAACAATATATGGCAATAGATATAGAAGGAAATGTCCTTGGAGATACGACGATGGGAACAACGAGAACAGTTGGAGTTTTCGCGGCGGGAGTTGCAATTCTTGATGCTCTGTTGGGAGGCTCTTCTTCCTAATTTTCTTCATCAAGATATTGGTTATATCATGTCCGTTTATATCGTTTGTGTAAACCCAAGGGTGAATATCTACAGGAAATAATGGTTTTTTTCTTGCGAGGGTAGCCTTCCTTCCTCTTCCCTCTTCCTTCTTTCTTCTTCCTTACCTTTGCTATACAAGACCGATGCTACCGGACATGATATTAAATGGCAAAGTATTTACAACTTTGCCTACATTTTGGCATAACACCTCGGTTTTTATTGTCAAAGTTGTGGGTATCATACCAAATTGATAAATGTTTGTTACAAATAGTTAGGGTATTTATTCTATTTAAGGGGACGCGATGACACGGTGAAACTCTATCTCCGCGTCTCCGTGTCTTTCACTCTCCGTGTCCTCAAGAACCCGCGTCCCCCACTCCCCATCTCCATATCATACCTCGCTCTCCTTTGCTAAAGCATTCACTGCTGCAGCTGCGATCGCGCTGCCTCCACGTCTTCCATGGACAGTAATAAATGGAACACCTCGACTATTTGCTGCCAGTTCAGCTTTTGATTCCGCTGCACCCACAAATCCCACAGGAAAGCCCAAAATCAAGGCAGGTTTTGCCATTCCCTCATCTAGCATTTCTAGTAAGTGAAACAATGCCGTCGGTGCATTGCCAATAGCAACAACAGAATTATTGCTCAGAGATTTCCATAATTCTATCGCTGTTGCAGAACGAGTATTGTTAATTCGTCTAGCCATTTCAGGCACTTCTGGATGATTAAGAGTACAAATCACTTCATTATTAGCTGGCAACCGATGGCGTATAATTCCATTAGCTACCATTTGAGAATCACACAGAATTGGCGCACCATCAATTAATGCAGCACGTCCTACTTTGACTGCATCTTCAGAAGCAACTAAATCTTCTACAATATCTGTCATACCGCAGGCGTGAATCAGCCTAACTGCAACATGAGCTAAATCTTGAGAAAATCTTTCTAGGTTGACTTCAGAGCGAATAATGGCAAAAGATTTGCGGTAAATTTCTTCGCCATTGCGAATGTAATCAATCATTTTCCTGTAAATAAAATGTCAAGTATTTTAGACCTCTCCGGAAAAGAGGGAGTAGGGAGTAGGGAGTAGGGAGTAGGGGAAAAGAATTGATGATTTATGCGTATGGGATTGATTTGATTTTTGATGATCGCCAGATGTCTTTTCTACTGAAGAGAAAGAGACTGGATATATTTCATTTTCGGCATTGGTAAAAAGAGGTATGATATCATGTCCCGATCAGAGTGAGATATAACTCCGTGACCTTGACGCGACTAAAAATTTTCTCCTTCTACTCCTGTTTCTTCTTATTTCTTCCCTCCTGACTTCTAGATATCTCCAAAAATTGAAAATAAAATCAATTATTATCCATAAATTATCAATTATTCTTATTTTTTATCTCTTTTATGGAAATTTCTTCTGACTCCTAAAGAATAAATATTAAGATCATACACTAATTTACCAACACTTCATTTTCTCCTTCATTGCCCACTATCTCTTCATTATTAGACGTCAGAATGATTTCAAAGATGGCTCCTTGAGGTTGGTTGCTTTTAACACAAATTTTGTCTCCATGTGCCTCAACAACCATTTTGCAAAAGGCTAAACCCAATCCTATTTGGGAAACGCCAGACATCATAGTTCCAACCTCGTATTTCTCAAAAATCTTTTGTTGCAATTGTTCTGGAACACCCGGGCCGCAGTCTACCACCTGAATTATGCAATCTTCACAGAGGAATTCTAAACTCACGATAATTTGACTGTTATGTGGGGAAAACTTAATAGCATTTGAGATAAGGTTATCCAACACTCTATGATAGAGGGTAGCATCAATATTAATTTTTTTACAGGGAACTTTTGGGAGTTGACTAACTAGAGACTGATTTTTTTGATTGGCGATCGCTTCAAAGTTTGAGACGGCAGATTCGATCACACTTGATATATCGACCTTTGTGCAATTGAGACGAATTTGCCCAGATTCTAGTAAAGCCATGTTTAACAAATCATCAATTAATACTTGTAATGTTTGTGCTGATGAATAAACTTGATTTAGTTTAATATTTTGCTTATCTTGAGGATAATTAGGATTTTTCAATAATTCTAAGCCAAACAAAATAATAGTCAAAGGATTTCGTAAATCGTGAACAACCATTTTGACCATGTCTTCCCGTAATTTGAGCATAGTTTGCAAGTTATCATACTGCTGCTTAATTCGTAGCATGGATCTAACTCTTGCCCTCAGCTCAATTGCATTAACGGGTTTACTGATGAAATCGTCAGCTCCAGCATTTATACAATTTGCCAGGTCTGACTTTGCACTTAATGCCGTCACCATAATAATTGGAACAGCCTGCCATTCTGACATGGCTTTAATTTGCCGACAAACTTCAATACCATCAATTCCCGGCATCATCACATCAAGTAAAATTAAGTCTGGGTTGTAGGTTTCTAGGTTGGCGAGTCCCTCTTCACCACTGGCAGCATAATACAACTCATAGTCTTGGTCACTCAAAAGAGCTTCAATCACATCAAAATTATTGGGTTCATCATCAATCACTAAAATAGACGGTAAATTCATTTATTTTGTGTTTAAAAGTTTTTGAATCGTGGTTGTCAACTGTTTTAGTCTAACAGGTTTGCTCAAATAATCATTAGCTCCAGCAGCCAGACAACGTTCTCGATCGCCTACCATTGCTAGAGCAGTTAGTGCTACTATCGGCACATCGACCAAGTTAGGAATACGACGAATCTCCTCCATGGCCTGGAGGCCATCTACCTTTGGCATTGAAATGTCCATTAGAATCAGATCGGGGTTTTCCGACTGAGCGAGAGTAATTGCTTCCTCTCCATTCTCAGCCAGCAAAATTCGATAGCCTTTAGCTCTCAGATAGCTCGAAACTGTACTAATATTTACTTTGTTATCTTCTGCCAGCATAATTAATGGTGATATATGGTGTTGAGGCTGAATAAATTCAATGCCAGGTTTAGGCTGCACTTTCAACCCTTCGCAGTTGTCTATGATCAAAGTGTAAGGAAGATCTATGGTAAAGCAACTACCAATTCCTATCTCACTGGTGACTCCCACTTGCCCGCCATGATGCTCAACAATACGTTTCACTAAAGCAAGTCCTAAGCCTGTCCCTTGATAGTGGCGATTCAGAGAACTATCAATTTGAACAAAAGGCTGAAATATTTTTTTGAGGTTTTGTTTAGCAATGCCAATGCCAGTATCAACAACAGCAATTCGTAGGAATTTTTTGAATTTATTGGCCTCTGGATCGAATTGCTGGCGATTGACCTGGACTTCCAGGGAAATACGGCCCCCATCTGGGGTAAATTTGACAGCATTATTAAGTAGGTTAATTAAGACTTGGCGGATGCGTCGTTCATCCACGAATAACTCAGGCAGGTACTGGGGCAGTTTCATTTCTAGTTTAATGCGTTTCTTTTCGGCAAGTTGTTTGATGAAGCCTAAACTAGCTTGGCAGAGAGAAGAAACTGTAGTGAGTGAAAAGTTTAGCTCTAGCTGACCTGATTCAATTTTTGCAACATCCAGAACATCGTTAATGAGTTCTAATAGATGGTTTCCACTGCTCTCAACTGTTTGTAGAGCTTTCTTTTGTTGCTCATTAACACTGCCAAATATCTTTTCTTGCAGCCCCTCTGTGATGCCAAGAATTGCGTTTAGGGGAGTACGGAGTTCGTGACTCATGTTGGCTAGAAATTGGCTCTTGGCCCTGTTTGCTTCCTCTGCAGTTTGCTTTGCTTGTTCTGCAGTTTGCTTTGCTTGCTCTAATGACAAGACTTTTAGGGCAACTTCTTTTTCTAGGTTTTGAGTCAGCTTTCTTAACTGCAAATGAGTTTTAACTCTGGCGAGGACTTCTTGCTGTTGAAATGGCTTAGTAATGTAATCTACTGCCCCTAGCTCAAAACTTTTAATTTTGCTTTCTGTATCTGATATAGCTGTGATAAAAATTACAGGGATATTGCAAGTAGTATGATTGGATTTGAGTTTTTGACAGATTTCAAAGCCATCCATGTCAGGCATTGTGATGTCTAATAAAATTAAATCTGGTAACTTCTGCTCTAGTTGTTCAAAAGCTAGTTTTCCAGCGTTGGCGATCGCCACATCATATCCTACTGCACTAAGTGTTTCTGAAAGAATATCTAAATTAGCTAGTATATCATCAACGATTAAAATAGTTCCTGTTTGTTTTACTGATTTTTTATTCATGGCTTGGGAGAGTTTAAAGACTGTTTAAAATTAAGGTGTTTTTAAATTAATATTTCAATTTTTTCTGTTTGAAATTGCTTTACCAGTTGTGAAATTTTCTGGGTAATATCATGTCTGGAGGAATTGGACATCTCCAGAAAAGAGGGAGTAGGCAGTAGGCAGTAGGCAGTAGGGAGAAATAATTGATAACTTCTGTGTGAGAATTGATTTTATTTTTGATTTTTGGAGATATCTATTGGACATCAAAAAAATCTTGAATCGCTATAACTACTTAATCTTTTTGATTTTCTTTTCTCCTGTAGTCAAACTACCGACGGGGACCCTACCTAATTACTCCAGTCAGATAGCGACCGCTCTTTTGTCTAATGTTTTCAGCCATTTTTGCTAGTTTGAGTAGTAAGCCATCCAATGAAGTGTGTCCTACATTCTGGAGAGGCTATATGCAGAAATAATTCGGCACAGTAGGCACCCTGTAGGAGACCTCAAAATTACACACTCGCTTCTGACTTCTGACTTCTGACTTCGTTAACACCTCCTGCATTTAAGCTTGTTTGTCAATCTATTTGATAAGGGATGAATCTTTGCAGAAGAGGTAACCCATCTTTGAGTCCCACTTTTTCTCAGACTATAATTCCAATGGGCAGATATGTAACACCCCTCATACCCCCAAACCCTCACACCCCTCATGCCTCTCACACCCCCAGGGCTAATTCCAAAGCACAAATATGCAATGTCTGATACCGAAGCAGATGAGATAGTTACAGTTACATATTTCAGAGCATTATCATTGTGTGAAAGTTTCAGCATTTCAAAGCTGTCGATCGCAGGCATCTGTATACCAGTTATCATCAGATCGGATATTTGTTGTTTAGGTTTAGTGAATACTTCCTGAAATCCCCAAAAGTGGTCCCGAAGAATAGGTACTGCCAGGATAGATAGAATTCCTTGGAAGTGTCGCAGCACTCTTTCTATTTCTATAGAATTTATTAT
Source organism: Okeania sp. (assembly GCF_983059655.1). Taxonomy (NCBI): domain Bacteria; kingdom Bacillati; phylum Cyanobacteriota; class Cyanophyceae; order Oscillatoriales; family Microcoleaceae; genus Okeania; species Okeania sp. The sequence continues at coordinate 7,095 of NZ_CEZPJD010000093.1, read as the reverse complement.
TATACCTAAAATTTGCTTTTTTGGGGAGATCATATTATCCCAACAAGGTATAATTTTTGGATAGAGAAGATTTTGCAGCTTGAGATTGTCAATTTCTGGCTGTAGGCCCTTAACGACCAAATCCCAACTTTGACTGCTAGCAGGTTCCCTAGTATCAGGATGAAAATGATTTGGGAAAATATAGACCCGTGAGTGGCTTTGATTAACTATTGATGGTTTTTTCATTATTTATCCTTTTTGACAGTTAACAGTTCTTGAATAGTATTTGCTAATTTTTGCATTTTAACGGGTTTGCTTAAGTAATTATTAGCTCCAGCAGCTAGACAATGTTCGCAATCGCCTTCCATAGCTAAAGCAGTCATGGCAATAATCGGAATATCTACCAAGTTTAGATCGTGACGAATATGTTTGATAGCTTCCAACCCATCCATTCCAGGCATCTGAATATCCATTAAAATCAAATCGGGGTTTTCTGACTGGGCAAGAGCAATTGCCTCTTCTCCAGTTTTTGCCACAATAAGGCGATAATTTTTTGCTCTCAAGTAGCTCAAAACTGTAGTGATATTTGCGTCATTGTCTTCTGCTAGTAATATTAACGGGGTGGATGTATTCTCGTCTGACTGAATAGGTTTGATCATAGTTTCAGGGTTAGTTTCTGATTCAATAGAATAAGGTACTGTCGCAGAGTAAGGAATATCCATCGTAAAACAACTGCCCACCCCGATTTCACTATTAACTCCCACTTGCCCACCATGAAGTTCTACAATACGCTTCACCAAGGTCAGCCCTAAACCTGTCCCATTATATTCACGATTCAGGGCACTATCAATTTGAATAAAGGGCTGAAATAATTTTTTGATATTCTCTGGAGTGATGCCGATACCTGTATCAAGAACGGCAATTTGGATATAGTTTTGTTTAGGAACATCAGCAACATCTGGGTTCAAAGGGCGTTGTTTCAGGCTAGCACTGAGAGTAACACGCCCCCCATTTCGAGTAAATTTGACAGCATTATTGAGTAGATTAATCAATGCTTGGCGGATACGTCGCTCATCGACTAATATAATGGGCAAATCGGTTGGCAGTTGAGTTTTTAGATGAATATGTTTTTTAAGGGCTAGTTGTTTAACAAAGGCTATACTAGATTGACAAAGATGATATATTGAGACTTGGGTGTAGTCAAGTTCTATACAACCTGATTCTATTTTGGCGACATCCAGAATGTCATTAATCAACTCTAGTAAATGAGAGCCACTGTCTTCAATAGTTTGTAATGCTTTGAATTGTTGCTCATCGATCTTGCCAAACACTTCCTCTTGGAGCGCCTCGCTCATACCTAAGATAGCATTGAGGGGAGTACGGAGTTCGTGGCTCATACTGGCTAGAAATTCGTCTTTAAGGCGAGTGGCGCGGGCAAGTTCCTCGTTGGTTTGTTTCAGTGTTGCTTCTGCTTTCTTACGTTCGGTAATATCTAAGGCAGTGCCAAACAGGCGAATTACTTCTCCGTCTACATTTCGTTCGATTGCTGTACGTCCTTCATGGTAGTGAGTGGAGCCATCGGGATAGACGATCCGATAGTCAATTTTGTAAGGATTTCCATTAGCGATCGCCGATTTAAACTGCTCTTGTACTAATGTGAGGTCATCAGGATGAATCATCTGAAAATATTCTGCATAAGAAGGTTCTGGTAGATTTGGGCTGAGTCCAAACATCCGAAAAAGTTCTTTTGACCAGGTAAGTTTTTGAGTTTTGACATCAAACTCCCAATTCCCAATATGAGCAACTCGTTGTGCCTCAACCAAAGCTGCCTCACTCTTGGAAAGCTTTTCTTCAGCTTGTTTGCGTTCTGTAATATCACGACATACACAGATTAATAACCCATCCTCTGTTAGGGTGAGCGATAGTCCTTCGGCAAAGGTAGAGCCATCTTTGCGAGTACCTATAGCTTCTCCTTGCCAGGAACGATCCTCTTTTAATAGTGGAAAAATTTCCTGCTCAAATCTTTGGTTTTCCTCTGGAGAATAGAAAAAGCTCCAGGTTTTGCCTTCAATTTCTGCTGCACTTTGATAACCAAACAAATTCACATGAGCTTGGTTGACATATAGATATCTGTTTTCTTGAAGAATACCTATGCCATCAATTGCTGCCTCAACTGCAGCAAGTTGTTGTTTCAAGGCTGATTCTGCCTGTTTGCGAGTAGTAATATCTTGATATACTCCTAAAATACCGATAATTTCTCCATCAAGGCTATAGAGAGGAACTTTGTGGGTTTCCAAAAATTTTTGATTACCATCAGCTTGTAACTGGGATTCAATAATTTCATGTTTAGCCAAACCAGACTCCATAACTTCCAGATCGTCAGCACGATAAGCGGTGGCCTGTGTATTACTCCAGGGTAGGTCATAATCAGTTTTGTCAAGAATTGCTTCTGAGCTAGACAAACCGACTACTTCAGCAAAATTTTGATTACAGCCTAAGTACGATAATTGTCTATCTTTCCAAAAGACATAAAGTGGCAATACATTAAGAACCGTTTGTAAGAATTCTTGAGATTGATGTAGGTCGTTTTCTGCCTGCTTGCGTTCGCTGATATCTCTAACAAAAGTAAAGCGGTATTCTTCACTGTGAAATTTCAAGTAATTAATACCTACTTCTACCGGATAGACACTACCATCTTTGGCTTTATATGTAGATTCGATTGTGAAGTTCTTTTTTCGCTTAACATTTTGCCAATGTTCAATCCAACAGTCATGAGACATATTGGGGTTAATGTCAAACACAGATAAATTTCGTAGCTCTTCTTGAGTGTACCCCAACATGGAACAAGCTGCTTGATTAACATAGTAAAAGCTGCCATCTGAACGCACAAAAAATACTCCTTCTGCTGCAAAGTCTACTGCTGACTGGGTCATCATCAGGGCTTTGTCTGCTGCTTTGCGTTCGCTGATATCTCGTAAAATCCTCTGGATAATTTTTTCACCGTTAATATCAATCACAGAAGCTGAAACATCAACGGGAACTATATTACCATCTTTGCGGAGAAAATTAATATCCACAATTTGGCAATACTTTTGATTAGCTATATTCTTATATGCTGTGATTACTCGTGACAATTCTTCTGGTGGGTGTAGCTGAGTAAAATGCATAGAGGTAATTTCTGTAGAAGTGTAGCCCAACAGTTGTTCAAATTTATAGTTAGCTTCCAGTAAATTTCCTTGCCGATCTGCCAACAAAATAGCATCGCTAGCTCCATCCATGAGGGCACGATAGCGGGTTTCTCGCTCCTGTAGTTTGACTGTGCGCTCTTTTACTTTAGTTTCTAGTTTTTGATTAAGTTCTTCTAGTAATGTTGTTGCCCGTTGACGTTCTAACTCTGCAGCAGCACGAGATGCAAAAACCCGTAGAATTTGTTCGGCTCGCTCTGGATCTGGAATGATCTGTTGATTTAGGATACACAAATCGCCAATTGTATTGCCATTACTATCTCGTAAGGCAATGCCCAAATAACTCTCTGCTGCCATATCTACCAAGTCTAAATCTTCAGGAAACTCTTGTTGCACTAAATTTTTACAGAAATATTTTCCGTCTCGCAATGTTCGTCCACATGGGGTTTTTGCTGGATGGTAAGAAGTTGTTGTTTGCAAAGCACCGTTTGCCCAAAGAGCTAGAACCTGAAGCCGATCTTCAACCCATTCACTCACTATAACATAGGAGACATTCAGAGCTTCTGCAATGTGTCTTACTAAGGCTGGGAAAAAGTCCTTACCAGTGGTGCCAGCAGTCCCCTCAACCAAGTTTTGTAGAGCAATTTCCGCTTTTTTGCGACCGCTAATGTCAATATCTACACAATACATTTCTGGCTCGCCTTCTGAGTTAGTGATTATCATGTGGTTAGAGAAGACTGTAACTCTAGAAGCATCTTTGCATCTTAAGTTGAATTCCCCTGATAATACTAGCTCTCTATTAGCAAAAAATTTATCTGTAAAATCGATCTCCCTCTCTCTCTTTTCTGAAGGAATTATCAGATCTTCAAGTTTCTGACCGATCGCCTCTGTTTTTGTATATCCATAAAGGTCTTCACTTGCATTATTCCAGTAAATTACCTGACGGTGGCGATCGTATCCTTGAACCGCAATTTTAGGAGTTGATTCAAAAAGTCGGCGAAATCGCTGTTCGCTTTGCTTCAAGCCTATTTCAGCCTGTTTGCGAGCGCTAATATCTGTGATAGTGCCTACATACCCAACTACTATTCCATCAGCATTTCGTTCAGCAACTGCCTGTGCATAGACCCAATTTATCGTACCATCTGGTTGCATCAAGCGACATTCAAGCTGGAATTGACTACTCTCTAAAACAAATTTCTGCCATTCAGCGACAACCCAGTCAAACTCTTCAGGATGTATTATTTGTCGCCATCCATCTTTCATAGCCATTTCTGCAGATAGTCCACTGATCAGAGAGTAGCGCTCGTTGACGTATGTGAAGCGTCCCATAGCATCAGAGCGAAAAATTCCCACCGGAGCTGCCATTGCCAGAGATGCGTAGCGCTGCTCGCTCTGTTGCAGACTAAATTCAGCTTGCTTGCGGATGCTGATGTCTGCGAAACTGCCAAGTCCTCCAACATAATTTCCCAATTCGTCTAAAATTCTGTTCCCAGAGACCTTTGCCCACACGTCGCTTCCATCTTTGTGCTGAAATTTAAATTCGCGTTGTTTGTCAATTCCTTGATGACGATGCTCTATATTTTGTGTAGCAATGGCAATGCCTGCCCGGTCCATGAAATCAAAAAGAGATTTTCCGAGCATTTCATCTATTTTATAGCCTAACATTTCAGCCATTTTGAGATTGACAAAGCTGATTCTGTCCTGGGTATCTGTGGCCCATATCCCCTCATTAGATACTTTAACTAGGGTAAAGTAGCGTTGTTCACTTTCTTGCAGGCGTGCTTCAACTTTCTTTCGTTTTTGTAGTTCGGCCTGGTATTTTTCGTATATAACGGCTTGCTGAATAGCAACTGCTAGCTGTATTGATAATGTTTGCAGAAGTTCCACCTCTTCCGATCGCCACTGACGAGGATAATGACTTTCGGAGACATTGAGTATGCCCCACAACTCATTGCCACACAGCAGTGGCACCAAGATTTTAGCTCGTGTTTGTAAGCGGGTAAGCATTTCTCTCTCAGGGTCTGACATTTGTGTGGTATGAGTATCTGAAACTATGCTAACCCAACCCGAGCTATATATACTTGAGTACGATTTTAACCAGTTATTATCGATATGTTCCCCGACAAGGGACAGTGACGAGTTAGTGGACTCTGCCACAACTATACTTTGCCAGTCATTTTCAAACTTCCAGATATTAACGCGATCGCAATCTAGTACTTGCCTTATTTGTTCTACAGTTGTCTTTAGTATATTTTGTAGGCTCGGAGACGCTCTGATTTGTGTGGCCAATTCTAAGAGTAACTTTTCCTGTTTGGCCTTAGCCTGGAGAGCTACAGTTTTGCTTTCCACCTGTTGCTCTAGTTCAACGATGCGATTTTCTAGCAAGGCTACTTTCTGTACTTCTGATCTTGCCACCTTTCTTTCCACCACGTCTACTAGGTTGTATAGTTCTCGTTGGCTAAGTGTTCCCAGCAAATTAGTTTGAGTGACAATACCCAATAGCTCCCCTTGCTCTCCCACCACCATGAGCTGATGGATTAAATGCTGCTCCATTATTTGCTGCACTTTAGAGAGAGAGTCTTCTTGTTTGACTGCAAAAACTTGCCTACTCATTACTATTTCAGCAGTGTAGGATTCCAGGTTCAACCCTAATGCTTGAAATTTTACCAGATCCCGCTCAGTTATTATCCCCACTGGCATTTTTAGGTTTTTTTTGTGGCGATATTCTGATTTTACGACTGCGATGGAACTAACGCAGTTTTCTGCCATCTTTTGGGCGATTTCCTGCATTGAGTTATCAGGGGTAGCACAAATCACATTACAGTTCATTGCCTCAGTTACCTGACGCAACTGCAATAAATTCATTGGCCGGCAGATTTGTCTTAGTGTTTCCTGCGTGACAATTCCCACTAGATGTTTTTGCTCATCCAAGATAGGTAAATGACGAATGTGATTTTGCTGGAGCAGGTTAATGGCACAAAACAAATCGTTGAATTCAGACTCACTCATGGTGACAATAGGAGATACCATCACTTGTCGTGCTACTAAACAATCTAAGGATTGCTGCTGGGCACTTAGGCGTACTATATCTCTGTCCGCAATCGTACCTATTGCCTGTCCATTTTCTACAACTATTACACAGCTTGACAGTGCTTCTAAGTAGAATTCATCTAGTTGATTCTGCAGTGTTATTGTAGTGTTACAGCACAATCGGACATCACTCATTTTAGCGATTACATCTGCAATAATTGTATCAGGTGATACAATTATTGGTTGTCTAATAATAGCTGACTTTAGTTCCAGTGGGGTAATAGCATTAACGTTAGAAGTCACTTCTAGAAAGTTTTGGGAATTTAAATTATATGTAATATCAAGTTGCACTGATTAATCATAGTATAACTAAAGATGAAAAAGATGACATACTCGTCAAGAGTCATCTTAAAGATGACTAAAATATGGCTAATTTATTATGGCTAACTAATGAGACTTGATATAACTAAATCAATATCAATCTGCATTTGTGATGCAGACGTATAAGTTTTATTTACTTATACCTCATAATTCATTTTTTGTCAAAAGAAACTCAAAATTTTCGATATGTTTGCTTCCTCTTCTGGGAGCAGCAGGGGAGGGTCCCCTACTGAGCAAAACGTAGAAAAGTTTCAGCCGAAAAAGTATAAGTCCCCCACGCTTATTTGAAAAAGCGCGTGGTGTACCTTTTATTTCTGGGGGATTAGAATCCTCTCACTATAGAACCCATTTGATAGCTATATAATTATGGTATTCAAGTCTTTTCGCACATCAATTTTGACAAAAAATCTGAAGAAGGAGTGTGGAATTTTTTGTATTATCTCTCCCCAGATATTCCCTCTTACTGAAAAATCGTGGGTATGCGCCTCCCCTTTTAAGGGGATAAAAAGCGGTCGAGGGA
>NZ_CEZPJD010000092.1:0-15930 GCF_983059655.1 Okeania sp. | reverse complement strand
GCTTTTGGGTTGCCCATACTAACTGTAGTCTATCCATGTGAAAAGCGCTATATGCTGCGTTTTATCGTGCGGAATGTAGGTTTTATACCAATTTGAAAAAAGAATGTTACGAATAGTAAGAGCGATAAAAAGACTTTACAGGAGATGTCCCTTTGACAAAAAATATAATTTACGCTCTAAAAAATGGTATTAAAGTCATCCCCATACGACTCCTGACTCCTGACTCCTAAGAAATACCCTAGATATTCGTAGCAAACATTTATCAATTTGGTATTAATATCATGTCCGGATAAGAGTGTGATGAAAAAACTTATCATAAGTGCTTAAACAATAAATCTTTCTATTTTCCCTACTCCCTTACTCCCCACTCCCCCGCTCCCCTACTATTTTAATAATAAGTATTCAACCGGACATGATATAAGGGGATAAAAAAAAAGAGAACATTCCTGCTCTCCCGCCTCTTGCTTCAGCGAGAGGTACTGATAGCTGATAATTGATAACCGAAATGACAGGATTGAGACTTACGCAAAAGATTAAACTATACACCATTTGTAGAGGTTAACGGCCCTTAAACCTTACTACATAAAGCTGTGCGTAAGTCCTGATTAATTGACCCATTCAAATCCCGGCCTCAAAGGAGTTAGAGTAAATTTGGTGTCGCGAATCCCGTCACTGGATTTGACTCAAGATTTAATTTAGACCTTAAGAATGCTAGTCTTCTAGCTGTGCTGCACGCTGCTCGACGGCATTAACATCAACATTAACAGCTTTTGCTACTCTCGAGCCATACTCTGGATCGGCCTTGTATAAGAAAGCCAGAATTTCGGTTTGAATGCCAGCATCCTTAACTTGAATGAGATCTCCAGCAAAATTGGATATCAAATGCTCCTGCTCGGTTTTGCTTAACTTGCTATAGAAAACTCCTGCTTGGGCAAAGTTATGAGTTTTCTCAATCGGGAAATTCTGAGTCGTCCCTGAAATTGGTAGCATTGATGGTTTAAAGACTTCGGTCGCTCCATAGGTTTGCTGACTGCTAGGCTCGTAGTTTACATCAGAGTTAGAGCTCATGATGTTGGCAAAACCTTCTTGATTACCATTAGTTACCTCAACTTTCGGACGATTGATGGGGAGCATCATGTGGTTAACTCCTAACCGATAGCGATGCGTATCTGCATAGGAAAACAAGCGTCCCTGTAACAGTCGATCTTCAGAAGGTTCAATACCAGGAATCATATTACTCGGAGCGAAAGCAGATTGCTCTGTTTCTTGGAAAAAGTTCGTAGGCATACGGTTAAGGGTCATCGTACCAACTTTGCGCTCGGGGATTAAATCTGTCGGCCAGATTTTGGTTGGATCGAGAGGATTGAAATCAAAACTATTGATATTTTCTGGATTCAGGGTTTGAATGTAGAGATCCCACTTGGGATAATTGCCCTTTTGCACATTAGCGTACAAGTCGGTGGTGTAATGATTAAAATCCTCTGCTTGCATTGACTTCGCTTCACTGGCGCTCATGTTATGCTCCCCTTGCAGGGTTTTCCAATGGAACTTGACATATTGGTAATCTCCGTTGCGATTGACAAATTTATAAGCATGAACGCTATTACCGTCCATTTCTCGATAATTTTTGGGCGTTCCCTTATCAGAATAAAGCTGAGTCAGCATATGGGTGCTTTCTGGTATGTGGCTGAAGAAGTCGAAAAAGCGATTAGGATCTTGTTTATTAGTTATGGGTGAAGGCTTAAGAGAATGAACCATGTCCGGGAACTTGATTGCATCGCGAATAAAGAAGACCGGAAGGTTGTTGCCCACGAGATCCCAATTGCCTCCATCGGTATAAAACTTCGTTGCGAATCCTCGAGGGTCTCGGAGGGTTTCCGGCGATCCTTTGGAATGGATGACGCTAGAAAATCGCACAAATACAGGTGTTTTTTTACCAGTACCCTGAAAGGGAGCAGCAACCGTGATATTTGAGAGATCGGCAGTGCTAACAAATTCCCCATGAATCGCTGTTCCTCGAGCGTGTACGACTCGCTCGGGTATGCGTTCTCGGTCAAAGCGGGCAAGTTTTTCAATGAGATGACTGTCTTGGAGTAAGACTGGACCACTAGATCCAGCCGTTTGAGAGTTTTGGTTGTCACCTACGGATGCACCGTTATCTAGAGTTTGCATGGGAACTTGGGCGCTACTAAAGGTTGAGAAGCAAGAAATTAGCCCAACGGTTATTCCTATGACGAATACTAGGCGGTATTTATTAAGTAATCTAGATATAAATTCTGGAAATTTCATGGCGATTATTTTCTTGATTTTTATGTTTGCAGTTTGAACAAAAAAATAGTCTTTGAATGAGCGGAAGGAATCTAAGGCACTCAAATAACTAACTTCTGCTCTTCACGAATATCTTGAAATGCAGTTATAGCAACCTTTTGTTTAGGTGCAACAAAATTTAAACCTTCTAAAGCTGTGGTTTTTAGCCAAATAAGTAGTCAGTTTATGCAATGTATCTTTTCTGATATTAGCTATTTTGCTATGCAATTGAGCTATCTTAAGTTGTGCTTTTTTCCAGTTACGAGAAAACTTGACTTTGTGTCGGTTCAGATATTGCAACCGAGAAAGTTAGAAGACAAACTTTCTATAAGACTTAGCACCAACAAAAACCTCACCAGTGGATATTGATTAGCATGGTGGTTTTCAATTAGAGTTGGACAAGTGCATAGTTTTCTTCTCTGGGTAGGTTAGTTAACTCTGTTATTTCTAAGAATAATTCTGATTTAAGAATATGTCAAGTAAAATACTGATTAAAATTTAATAAGTAATATTAAGTAAATATGTATTACAATTTGTAACCAGTCCTAAATAGGGTTTGCTGGGATAGGGAGTAGGGAGTAGGGAGTAGTTAGAACGTAGAATAAATGGGAATTACAGGTTCAGTGGCCAACACAATAGTCAGAGTGATTTTTCCGGTAGCAAAAGCCGAAAATCCTCACTTTTTTAACTGAGCAATTGAAAAGCTCATACTTTTAATAGACATAAAAAGCCTAAAACCAATATCAGTCAATGCTTTGATATTTAATCAGCAAACCCTAAATATTCATTGATAATGAACCTATTCCACTATTTTAAACAAGCTTATTTGTTTAAGTAAAATTTATTTGAAAAGCTTAATTTTTTGTTTTTAATTCTCAAAATATTTAAGGTTTTGAGCAAAAATATTATTAGTGGGATAGGTTCATGACCACATTCCGCAGGTCAAGAGCGTAACATTAAAAGTAGTATATGAATCCGTAGCTTGGTAAGTATTTATACTATGCAAATCATCTTAAATTACCGAATTAGGGTTTGCTGAAAAAGTCTTTTAGTGGCGGTAGGGAACAGGGAACAGGGAACAGGGAAGAGTTTAGACTATCTGCTACGGCCAAATTTTTTAATACTCAGGGGAAAAGTATTAGTATTTTGAGACAAAAACAGCTAAAAGCCTTGCACTTTTTTTGACAAAAAAAGGCTGAAAGCAATATCAGTCAATGCTTTTATCTTTAATCAGCAAGGCGCGAATAATTAATAATTAATAATTAATAATTAATAATTAAATAATTCGCGCCTTGAAGCCTCCCCTTTTAAGGGGAAAAAAAGCGGTCGTTTGCTTTGCAACGCTGGCGCGAAAAGCGCAGCTTCCCGTAGGGTGGGATGGCGAGGTCCCCGTTCCCTCCGGGACGCTTTCCTTTCGGAATGCTATCGCAAACGCGTTAGCGGAGCTTTGCGCTAGCAAACGCCATATCCAATCGACCAAGACAGCGGTCGCTCTTCGGAGCGCACCCGTAGGGTGGGATGGCGATCTTCGGAGCTGCTCTGCAAGAGCCGGTCTCCGTTCCCTCCGGGACGCTTTCCTTTCGGAATGCTATCGCAAACGCGTTATCGGAGCTTTGCGGTAGCAAACGCCATATCCAATCGACCAAGAGAACAAATAATATCTCCTGATATTCAATTCCGTAGCGGTTTTAACCAGAGGTAATTATCCATTATCCATTAATGAATTTTTTCGTTCATCAAATTCCGAGTAAAAAATTCACGCATAAATACTTGCTTAATTGATTACTCGATCGCGGCAGCTATGATTTTCTTCTCAAATTCTGTCTCCTTTCTCCTGACTCCTTCTTCGGTTGCTACATTTTATCGTGCAGAATGTAGGTCGGAGTCTGGGTTCAATGTTTGTTGCTAAAATAAATCGGGCAGCCACTAAATTTCTTGGCGTTGGTAATTTGAGGTATGATATCATGTCCGGATAAGAGCGCGATCAAACTCCATTTTGCTGACGCATAGTTCCGCTGAACGTTTACGCTCCCCGAAAAACTTTCTCCTTCTATTCCTCTTTACTTCTTTCTTCCCTCCTGACTTCTGACTTCTGACTCCTGACTCCTAAATAATTAAGATCAATATCATACACGTGCTTTACCAACGCCAATTTCTTCATCGTCTTTCATACTATCAATAGACATCTCCGGAAAAGAGGCAGTAGGCAGCTTTGCTGTAGGCAGTAGAGGAAAAGAATTGATAATTTCTGTGCAATAATTGATTTTATTTTTTATTGTCGGAGATGTCTAATAATCTTGACAATCTTTTCGTATTCTTGTCTATTTCCTTGTTGTTGATAAATTTCTACTGCTTTGTGTAAATCATCAAGAGCCGCTTGAATGTTTCCTAATTTCATATATCCTTCACTACGACAAAAATAAGCGCGACCGAGATTAGGATTAATATCTATAGCACTGCTTTGATCCTTAACCGCTTGAGCATAATCATTTAACTTCATATAAATTAACCCTCGATTAATATAAGCGTCTATTTTTCTCGGATACAATTTTAATACTTCACTATAGTCTACGATCGCTTGCTGCAAATCTCCCATTTCACAGTGAATTAAGCCCAAATTATAGTAAGCCAAACCATAGTTAGGGTTTATTTTTAGCGCTGCTTGACAATCAGCGATAGCCTCAGAAAAGCCTCCTAATTTAAAACGAGCTAAACCTCGATTATTATAAGCAGGAACATAGTTGGGATGAATACGTATAGTTTCGCCAAAATCATCAATAGCTCCCTGAAAATCTCCTGATTGAAAGCGAGCATTTCCAAGATTATTATATGCTTCAGCATAGTTAGGATTAATTTGTATGGCTGCTTCAAAGTCTTTCATTGCCCCCTCTATATCTCCTAATTTACATTTGGTAAAGCCTCGGTTATTATGACCTTCAGCATAGTTAGGATTAATTTTTATGGCTACTTCAAAGTCTTTCATTGCCCTCTCTATATCTCCCATTTTCAGACGTACAATGCCAAGGTCGTTATAAGCTTGATGGTATTGGGAGTTGAGATTTATGGCGGTCTGAAAATCAGCGATCGCTCCGGGAAAGTTTCCCAAACTTCGCTTAGTGTTACCTCGATGATAAAAAGCTTCTGCATTTTTGGGTTGAAGTTGCACTGCATGATTTAAGTCTTCTAGAGCGCCACGATGCTCTCCGAGATCGAAACGAACTATACCCCGTTTGATATAAGCATCTACATAGTTAGGATTAATTTGTATTACCTGGTTAAAATCTTCTAGAGAGCCATTGTTATCTTGCATCAAACGACGAACTATAGCTCGGTTGTAAATAGCTTCAGGATGTTTAGGGTTAAGTTTAATTGCTTCGTTGAAGTCAGCCATTGCTCCTTTTATATCTTTCATATCAAACTTAACATTACCTCGTTGGGTATAAGCATCTACAACTTGAGGATTGAGTTTTAATAATGTGGTGAAATCATCAATTGCACTTTGCCAGTCACCAAGGGAGCGCCGGGCAATACCTCGGCTATAGTAAGCTTCGATTTTTGTGGGATGAAGTTTTATTGCTTGAGCGTAATTTGCGATCGCTCTTTGTGGGTCTCCTGCTTTAAAACGAACTACTCCTAAGTTATAGTAAATTTGAGAGTCTTGAGGATTAAATTTCAGAGCTTGAGAAAAAAGAGCTATGGCTTGATTTAATTTGCCTAATTCTGCATAAGCTGCCCCTAAATTATGATAAATTTGGGCATCTTTGGGTTCAAGTTTTAATGCTTTGTGAAAATTTGCTATTGCTGCCTTTAAGCTTCCCAATTGAGCCATTACAATACCTCTATTCTTGTACAATTGATGATTATTTGGGTCTAGTCTTATTGCTCGGTTATAGTTTTCTAGAGCGCCAACATTATCTCTTTTTTGTAGTTTAATCAATCCTTGTTGGTGCAGTTCATTTACTCTTTGAAATAGACAATTTTTGGCTTTTTCTTTCATTCCTGCTATTTGATATTGAATAATAGCTTTTTCCCATTGTTTTTTCTTTTCAAATTCTTTGGCTCTACACAATGCTGCCTTCTGAGGTATTTTGGCTAAGTCATACTCATCAGCAGCTTTAAGCCATTGTTTTTTCTCTTCAAATTCAATAGCTTGGTATTCTGCTTTTTTTTCGGGAATATTCATCTTGCAGCGTTTAGCATCAGCAAAATTTTCTAGCTCTTCCCATTTTTTTGCTGCTGCTAACCATTCTAAATTTATTTCTAAGTTGTAAGCTTCACAAATTTTTTGCCTCTGTTTTTCTCCAATTTTTCTCCAACATATTGCTGCTGATTGCCATTTTTTTAATTTCTCAAATAGTAGTGCAGCTTCTTGCCATTCTTTTAGTTCAAAAAATATTTTTGCTGCTTCTTCATAAGCTTGTTTTTGAATTAATAATTTGGCTTGAGCTTGTTTTTCTAAAATTAGATCGCCGGATTTAGCAAAGCATTCTTTTGCTTGTTGATAGAATCCTGCTTTCAAATAATATTCCCCTTGTTTACACCATGTTTCTGAGCTAGGATTTACGCGATCGCTTCTTACTAATTCGGGAATTATTGATTGAAATAAACCTGTTAATTCTGGTTCTTGCCAGAGCGCACTAAGTTGTGATTCCCAAATATTTAATATTCTACTAGCACGGGTAATTGCTACATAAAGTAAATTAAATTCTAGTTGAAATGCTGGTTTTTCTTTTTCTTTTAGTAAGCCACCGCGTATAACTTTACCCCAAAGTTTTTTTCTAGGCTGAAAAAAATCAACGAGAAAAACTGTATCAAATTCTAATCCTTTTATTTCTTCAATTGTAAAAACAAAACTAGAATTTAGTTCGGCTCTAATTTTTTCTTTATCTGATTCTTGTCTGACTAAAATAGCATCGCCAGGATATAAAGATGTTTCTTTTAATGTTTTTATTAATATTGAAAAATCTGCTGAAATTGTTCTAGCTAATTGACCATTACTACTGTTTGTATTAGAATAACTTTCTGTGGGTTCTACCAAGTATCGAGAACGTAATTTTAGTAGTTGATTGGCTAAATTTACTAAGCTTCCTACACTACGAAAATTAAATTTTAAGGTTTGTCTATCTACTTTTCTGTGAGGATAAAATTTATGTTTTAGTTTTTCCCATTGAAAACCGCTAGGACTAATCATTTGATAAGAGTCGCCAGCAAAAAATAAATTGCCATTGGAACTAACTAAATTAAATAATAACTCTAATTGTATTTCTGTTAAATCTTGTACCTCATCACAAACAATCAGATCGTATTTTTCACTATAATTATTTTCAATCAATCTCAACACTTTTCTGACCAAATCAATTTCATCATACAATTTTTCTTTTTGCAGCTTTTTCTGATACCATTTTGCGATTTTATATATTTCTCTTCGATGTTTTTCATCCAAGCAAATCATACTATTTTTACTAATTTTTTCATATTCTTTTTCAGACAAAATATCTTCTGTAATAGCCAACTGTTTACCCTTAATAACACTTCTAATTTCTTCCCATACTAAAGCCGTTGGATATTGTTTTTTTCGAGGATGTGCTTTGTACATTTCCGAAAAAACTTGATAATTTACTTCATCTTGAACATAATATTCTTGATGATAGCTACTCATAATTTCCAAACATAATTCCTGAAAATTTTTAAACTCAAAAAATATTTGATTTATTTGATAATTTTCTGTTTTTTCTAATTCACTATCTGCGACTATTTTATCAAACTGTTCTTCTGCATAATTAACTAGCAAATGATTATAAGCAATATATAAACGTTTCCCTGAATTGTTATACTTTCTTTTTTGCAGCATTCTATATAATGCCACTGTGGTTTTACCTGTACCAGCACTACCATTTAATAAAAGATTTCCTGAAAGTCTAGCAAGATCATACTCTTCTGCTGTTAGCTTTAAAGGTAAATCCGTATTTTGCTCAATAATTGCCTTTTGCCATTCCGTTTCCGACTCCAATACTCGCCACTGAATATTTCCTAACAATTCATCATCTATAAAATCTGAACTGAGTTCCAACTCTAGAGCTTCTACTATTTCAATATTTGTTTTTTCTGCTGCTGAGTATTGACTATTTCCATCGCTGTAATTATTCTGGTTTTGAAAATTACTAGTTTCTAAAACCACTTCTACTTCTTCTGTTTCTAACCATTCTGAATCAGGACTTTTCTTCCTCGCTTTAGCACGTCGCGATACATCATCATGGTCTACACAAATATCTTGAATTGCTAGATAAACTTGCATTTTTCCTGTCTCTGGTTGTGCTGATTTATTGTAGGTAAAAATTAAGCGACTAGCACTATTAATTCTAGCTTCCCATACTCTTTTATTTATTCCCTTCAGCTTTTTAACTCGTAACCCACTATCAAATTTTTGCTGCTTTAGTTTTTTAATACATTCCCATACTTTTTTTTGTAAATTACTTTCCGCATCTTTGCGGAGAAATTCAACTATATCAGGATGTAAAACAGCAGGCAGTAACATACATTGACTTTCTTACTCTTCGATCTGTATGATAAAAAGTGTAACACAATGTAAGCATTTCCTCCGGAATGCTGCGCAAACAGCCGTCAGCCATCAGCTATCAGCTATTGTTTTTAGTTGACGATCAAAGCTTTATTAATTTCTGAAGTTATTGCCAGTTCAAGTTTTTAGACAATAAATATTACTTTTGACTATCAGATAAATGTATTGAATAGTACAGTAATATATTTTTTCTATGTTATGTATTCAAAACTTAGATTTAATATATAGCGTTTCTCAGTCTAATGAGGTGTATCTATACTTTATTTGTTTTCTATCCCCTGTTCCCTGTTCCCTAAAACCAATGTTAAAATTTTCAACTAGCTAAACTCAAACTCTGAAAAAGTATGACCTTTATTCTTACTAATGATGATGGAATTAACGCTCCTGGTATTAAAGCACTTTGGAAAGCTATCAATAATGTCAATTTACCCTTAGCATCTTCTAAAAAAAGTATTATTGTCGCTCCTCAAGGACAATTATCTGGTTGTGGACATCAAGTTACCACTCAAGAATCAATTAATATTCAAACTCTGTCTGAGGTTGAGTATGCGATCGCCGGTACACCAGCAGATTGTACTAGAATTGCCATAACACATATCAATCAAAATGTCAAATGGGTGCTTTCAGGCATTAACTCAGGAGGTAACATGGGTGTAGATGTCTATATATCTGGTACAGTAGCAGCAGTAAGGGAAGCAGCATTTCACAGAATTCCAGGAATAGCCCTTTCTCAATATCGTCAAGGAAAAAAACCTGTGAATTGGGAAAGAGTAACTCATTTAGCAGAGATAGTATTAGCAGATTTACTCAACCGTCCCCTTGAACCAGGAGCTTTTTGGAATGTAAACTTTCCTTATTTAGAACCCGAAGCACCAGATCCAAAAATGGTATTTTGTATGCCATCAACCCAACCATTACCAGTAGCTTATCAAATGGAAGGAGAGAATTTTTATTATACCGGAAAATATGAAGAACGCGATCGCACTCCCGGCACAGATGTAGATGTTTGCTTTGCGGGTAATATTGCTATTACCAAGATTCAACTTTAGTCAGAGGAGTGAGGGAGTGGTGAAGCTTACAAGAGTAGGTTTCTAACAAAAGGGTGAGCGATCATTTTTATTAGAGTTGTTGGGAATTAAGCTCAAAAAATAGCTCAAACCCTTATTAGTCAATGTTTATAGCGTTTTAAATCATGAAATAATGAAAACCTTATACGGTAAGCTTTTGAGCATTGTTCAATCTTTATTTCCCAACAACTCTAATGTTTCTCCTAACCCCCCCGCTGGGTTTAATGCGGATTAGTTGGAAACACTTCCACGCCAACTGCGTAACGCAGGTTACGTGAACGGCCTTCAACTTTCTGCCTTCGTTCATTTGCACAGCTTAAATAATTCATTTCTAATTATTATGCTTAACTTAACAAATTATCAACAAACCGACCAAATTTATCTCGGAACTCGTACCCTAGTCTACAAAGCAATCCGAGAAAGGGAAGGCAAACCTGTTATAGTTAAAGTCCTACCCAACCCTCGCCTACATATCTCCAGAACAAACTGGAAGAATGAATAGAGGTATTGACTATCGTACTGACTTTTATTCTCTAGGGGTGACATTTTTTGAACTCCTGACTGGGAAGTTACCCTTTGAAAGTAACGATAAGATGGAATTAGTGCATTGTCATATTGCTCGGGCAGCGGAGTTTCCCGCAAGCAACAAACAGTTGGAAATCCCTGCAATGCTTAAGAACGTGGTGCTTAAGTTAATGGGAAAAAATGCCGAGGAGCGCTATCAGAGTGCTTTGGGTTTAAAATACGATCTAGAGCGATGTCTCGAGCAGTGGAAAACTAAAGGAGAAATTACCGAGTTTAAGCTTGGGGAACGGGATTTGTGCGATCGCTTTACTATTCCCGAGAAGCTCTACGGAAGGGAAAAAGAAGTTCAAACTTTACTCAATTCCTTCGATCGTGTGGCTAATCCCCTTCTGGAAGAATCCCCCCCAACCCCCCTTAGTAAGGGGGGAGTAGAAATGATGCTCGTAGCAGGATTTTCAGGAATTGGTAAAACTGCCGTTATCAACGAAGTTCACAAACCTATTGTTAAGCAACGTGGCTACTTTATCAAAGGCAAGTTCGACCAGTTTAACCGCAACATTCCTTTTTCAGCTTTCTTACAAGCCTTCCGAGACTTAATGGGACAATTGCTCGGTGAATCGGATGCAGAATTAGCCAATTGGCAGGAAAAAATCCTCAAAGCTCTGGGAGCAAGTGGGCAAGTCATCATTGACGTGATTCCGGAACTAGAAAGGATTATTGGTAAACAACCCCCTGTACCGGAACTCTCAGGCAGTGCAGCACAAAATCGCTTCAACTTGCTGTTTGGTAAATTTGTGCAAGTATTTACTACTAAAGAACATCCTCTAGTTATCTTTCTCGACGATCTACAGTGGGCAGACTCAGCTTCATTAAACCTGCTGAAACTGCTAATGGAAGATTCAGAAGCGGGTTATTTGTTAGTGCTGGGAGCTTATCGAGATAACGAGGTTTTTCCTGCCCATCCGTTGATGCTGACTCTGGATGAAATGACTAAACAGGGTGCAAACATTGATACTTTGACCCTTGCTCCTTTGGATGAGGTAGATATTACTCGTTTGGTTGCCGATACGTTGCGGTGTTCTGTAGAAGTTGCGATACCATTATCTGAGTTAATATATCAAAAGACTCAGGGGAACCCATTCTTTACTACTCAATTTTTGCAGGGGTTGTACGAGGATGGCTGGATTAGCTTTGAGGCCGAGGCGAGGTACTGGCAGTGTGACTTGAGGCAAGTACGGCAGTTGACACTAACAGACGATGTAGTCGCGTTTATGGTAGGAAGGTTGCAGAAACTACCGTCAGCAACGCAGGAAGTATTAAAGCTAGCAGCTTGCATTGGCAACCAGTTCGACTTAGCAACATTGGCGATGGTGTGTGAGGGAAGTCAAGAGGAAGTCGCTGTGAATCTGTGGCCAGCTCTGCAAGAGGGATTTGTCATTCCTGAAAGCGAAACCTATAAGTTTTTTCAGTCGGAACAAAGTGAGAATAATAGGGTTGAAGGAGTTGTCGTCAATTATCGCTTTTTGCACGATCGCGTTCAACAGGCAGCTTATTCTCTGATTCCCCAAGACCGAAAACAAATTACCCACTACCGCATTGGCCAGCTACTGCTACAAAAGATTTCTCCCGAAGACCGAGAAGAACGTATTTTTGAGTTAGTTGCTCAGTTAAACTATGGAATGACTTTAATGACTGAACAAACCGAATGCGATGAACTAGCCGAGCTTAACCTGATTGCTTGTGGTAAAGCAAGAGCAGCCACTGCCTATCAAGCGGGTTGTAAATATGCCAGCACTGGATTATCATTGCTGGGCGAAAATGCTTGGCAGCGACAATATGAAATGAGTCTAGCGTTTCATGATTTTGCGGCTGAATTGGCATCCCTATGTGGTGACTTCGAGGCTATGGAAAAGTTTATTGAGACAGTCATTACACAAGCACGGTCTTTATCAGACCAGATAAATGTTTACCGCATCAAAATTCTCACAAAAGTCTCAGATAATCAACCAACTGAAGCTATTGCCATTGCCAAACAAATCCTGCAACAGTTAAGTGTTACTTTTCCCAAAACTCCCACAGAGAAAGATACTCAAAATTCTATTACCGAAATTGAAAAGCTAATTGGAGACCGAAAAATTGCAGATTTGGTTAACCAACCAATGATGACAGACAGAGAAAAAATCGGTATTATGCAGATTGCGAATAGCATCTTATCCGCGATTCACATTGCCGATCCTCTCCTATTACCATTAGTAGTTTGTTTGTCAGTTAAACTATCCATTCAATATGGAAATACCTTGACCTCAGCTTATGCTTATGCTTACTATGGTGCGATTTCTTGCACTCTTCTTAAAGATGTAGAGACAGGAGTAAAATTTGGTCAGTTGGCAATCCAAATCGTTTCCAAACTAGATGAAAAAGTAATAAAATCCCAAGTATTCTGCATAACTGTATTTTCTGTTTGGCATCGCAAATTTCATACAAAAGAAACGTTATCACTCATGCGAGAAGGTTACACAGCTGCGGAAGAAGTTGGTCAATTAGAGTCTGTTGGGTATAGTGCCCACAATTTTTGTCTCAATGCTTTTTGGTGTGGTCAACCCCTTGTTACCTTGGAGCAGGATACTCGTGCTTACTGCAATAGATTGGTAAAATTGAATCAATCAATAACAGCTAATTACTCTCGAATTCATTGGCAACCTATTTTAAATTTGCTAGGGGTTACAGAGCATCCGAGTATTTTGTCTGGAGAAGCTCTCCAAGAATCAAAACTTGTGCCTCTACTCATTTCAGCCCATGACTTGCTTGGGTTGTTTATGTTCTATTCATACAAGCTGATGCTTTGTTACCTGTTCGGGGACATTGAATCTGCTCAAAACTCTGCAATTGAACTAAAACAATATTTAATGGCTGGCAGTGGAACAGTTGGTGAGCCTGCATTCTATTTTTATGATTCTTTGATTACTATAGCAGCTTTCGGTTCACAATTACAGGAACTATCAGAGAAATTTGAGCAAGTCGAACAAAATCAAGTACAACTGCAACAGTACTGGGCACACCATGCTCCGATGAATTATCAACATAAGGTCGATCTTGTAGAAGCGGAAAAATGCCGAGTATTAGGAAACACAACAGAAGCAATTGAATTCTACGATCGCGCCATAGCTGGAGCCAAGGAAAACGAATACATCCAAGAAGAAGCCCTTGCCAACGAACTAGCTGCGAAATTCTACCTCGACTGGGGAAAAGAGAAAATTTCTGCTAGCTATATGCAAGAAGCCTACTATTGCTATGCCCGATGGGGGGCAAAAGCCAAAACTGACCACCTGGAGCAAACCTATCCTCAACTCCTCGCCCCCATATTCCAAGCATCGGAACCTCAACCCTATTCCAGCAGTAGCACAACCTCCAGCAAAACTACACTCACCAGTACCACTTCTTACCTCGATCTTACCTCTGCTATCAAAGCCTCCCAAGCTCTATCCGAGGAAATCGAACTTAATACATTGCTATCCAAACTAATGCATATAGTCCTCGAAAACGCTGGAGCAGACGCAGGAACTTTAATTTTAGAAAGCTCTGGCAGTTGGGAAATAGCAGCAAAATTCGAGCATGGCCAATGTGATCTATCTATCATTCCCCTTGAGCAAACCGATAACTTACCTATTAGCATCATTAATACTGTCAAACGGACTCAAAAGACAATGCTCATCAACAATATCAAACAAGATAAAACCTTTAGCACAGATCCTTACCTCATTCAACAACCACCCAAAAGCCTCTGTTGTACTCCGATCATTAACCAAGGAAAATTAATCGGTATCCTCTACTTAGAAAATCGCCTTACCACAGAAGCTTTCACCCCAGATCGCATCGAAATTCTCAAACTATTTACTGCCCAAGCAGCCATCTCCATCGAAAATGCCCGCCTCTACCAACGACTAGAAAACTACAACCATACCTTGGAACAACAAGTTGCCAAACGCACAGAGGAATTGCAGCAAAACAACCAAAAACTTTCCCAAACTTTGCAAGAACTCAAAACCACCCAAAATGAATTAATTCAATCCGAAAAAATGGCAGCCCTCGGACAACTAGTCGCCGGAATTGCCCATGAAATTAATACACCCCTTGGTGCTATTCGTGCTGCCATCGGTAACACCGACAAAGCTCTCGAAGGAACCTTGTCTCAACTACCTCAACTGTTACCCCTGCTCAACCCACAACAACAAACCAACTTTTTTAGCTTCCTACAACTTGCCCTGAATAACCAAACCAATCTCAGTACCAGGGAAAAACGTCAAATTAAACGCACTGTTACCAAACAACTTGAATCAGAGCATATTACCAATGCCAAACAACTAGCTCACCTGATCGCCGAAGCAGGGTTACATCATGGCCTTGAATCTCAAATATCTTTACTGCAAACTCCTCATGCCCACGAAATTGTGCAAATTGCCTACGATATAGCCCGCCTTTACAGCAACAGTCAAAATATTAACAACGCTGTGGAAAGAGCTTCAAAAATAGTCTTTGCCCTTAAAAGCTACACCCGTTACGACCACAGTGGAGAAAAACAGTTAGTTGAGATTACTGAAGGTATTGAAACTGTGTTGGAGTTGTACCACAACTATCTGAAAAAGGGTGTAGAAGTGGTTCGTAACTATCAAGATATTCCCAAAATTCTTTGCTATGGTGATGAGCTGGTACAAGTGTGGACCAACTTGATCCACAATGCAATTCAAGCGATGGATGGAAAGGGAAAAATAGAAATTCAAGTGGGGGTAGAAAATCAAAATCTTGTGGTGGAAATTACAGATTCTGGAGCAGGTATACCTCCAGAGATTCAAGATAAAATCTTTCAACCTTTCTTTACGACTAAACCTACAGGAGAAGGTAGCGGTTTAGGGTTAGAAATTGTCAAAAAAATTGTTGACAAACATCAGGGAAAAATTGATTTTGAAAGTCAACCGGGAAAGACAACATTTCGAGTAAAATTACCAAATAATATCATGTTCGGTTGAATAGTTACACTTTGGAGGAAGGAAGGCAGAAGGCAGAAGGTTTTTTTATAACTGATTATCTGTTAGCGTAGCTCCCCCTCCGGGGGAACATGATATAATACCACATCCACTTAATAGCGTGATAATAAAATTCTTAGGTGTTAGGTGGTAGGTGTGATACTAAATTGATAAATGTTTGCTACAAATATCTAGGGTATTTCTTAGGAGTCAGAATGATACCAAATCCGGTTTACATAGGAGGTTTATTGTCAGGGTAAGGCAGAAGCGGTGCGACCCCGCGTCGGCATCAGACGCAAGCGGTCGGAACCCGCGACGACACCAGCTCGCTTGCGGAACACCGACTCCTGTGAGGGAATGCGCACTCCTGTGAGGCAGAAGGGCTATCAACAGTATTCAAATAATTGGACAAAGTTAAACACAATTAGACAAA
>NZ_CEZPJD010000091.1:0-16072 GCF_983059655.1 Okeania sp. | reverse complement strand
CCTGTTCCCTGCTCCCAGATCCGGTGTTCCTTCAAACCTAAAATTTTATACCTCATAACAACGGAAAATGCTGTAACTATTGATAGTTTGTGGCGATCGCTTCACTGACATTTTACTGATAAAAACAAATACTGCCATTAACAAGATTACTACAACTATCCCTAGGGTTATCTGACTCATTATGAGATGATTCCAATTTCTATTTTTGATAGTATTAATGTTTGATTTTGAATCAAATCTATAATGTTGACGATCATCAACATTATGCCAAATCAAACTAGATGAATAATTTAATTCTAAATCAAACTCCTGACTCCAAATTGCATAATCATCACTGTATCTTTTAATTAGTAATTTAACTCTTTTAATTGACTCAGGAGCTAATTCTATTAATTGATGTCTAACTATCTCTACGATATAACTTCTGTCTGGTAATTTTTCAGATTCTAAGAGTATGTGTAACCATCCATTTACTGCACTAACTTTTGCATTAATGCCTTGAGGATGTAACGTTCCATTTAATAGGGTAGCAATGGATTTAGAATTTCCCTGTTTAGCAAGCTCGATAAATCGATATTGAACCATAATTAATTACCTCTGAATAATAGGTTGAATACTTAAACTTTGTCGGAAGGAAGCCAGAAGGGAACAAAAGACTAGAAGGAAGAAAGTTTTTTGGTTGCTGATTATCCGGACATGATATAAATAGCAAATATTTGTTTTTGTCTTTTTTTTTGGTTTAAGCTGTTGTGCATTTAAACCACTTATTTGTTGTGTACCTAATATAAAGTACAATCCCTATTACTTCTGACTTATGACTTCGCGCCTTCTGACTTGCTAAGGCGCATTTGAAATGCGTCTTAGCTTAATACCCCACTGTCTATAGTGTGTTTACAATTAGTTGGGGTTTGAGTCCCTATCTACTTTTTTCAGTTTCAGTCCTTCTTTCTTATTCCTTCTTCCTTCTTCAACTACTTTTTAATTTTCGCTACTCTAATTGCATAGTCAGCATAGCCTTGATACTCTATGATTTTTTTTCTAGCTTGTTGATATTTAGGATGAGATGCTGGGACTATTTTCATTAATTCTGTTGCGTCTTGCCACTGACTTGCTACTGCTTCCCATTCTATTTTATTCTGGGCAGACTGAGCCATTTCTGCTGCATTTATAGCTCTATTAACTGCTAGTTTAAACGGGTCTGGTGGTGGTAATACAAGAGTTGTATTTGGGATGGGTGAAGATTTTTCTGTTGGGGAATATACAGGTGTAGGTTTAGTGTTTAATTCTTCAATTTCTAGGTTTTCGGAGTAAACTTTTTTGGCTATTGGTGAGGGGATTTCCTGAACTATAACTACAGGATTTTCAGACATTAATTGCCATTGAGAAAATTCATATACCCCTAATATAAGTAAAGGAATAATCAGTAATACCAAAATATTGTTTTTGATTGTTTTCTGGATTTTTTGTAAGTAATTACTTTTTTCTATTTGATGAACTGGCTTAACTTTTTTTTTATCCAATACTGATTGAGGTTTATTTGTGATTTTAGTTCCAGAATAGGTGCTAGTTTTTGCCAATTCATTCTCTGTTTTATCTTTTTCTTTTTGCTTAAATACCCCGCCGTCTACACGGTGTTTACAATTGCTTGGAGTTTGAGTCCCCATCCACTTTTTCCTCCTCTCTGGGGGGTAAGGGGGGATGCCTTCTTCCTTCTTCTTTCTTCCTTCTTCAATCAAATTAATCTGAGGTTGTTTGAGGTGTTTTGTATTTTTTATAGTAGGACTATATATTTTGTTAAATACCAAAAAACTTTTAGATAAAAATTCAAACTGATATAATTTAGCTGCTACAATTAGCCAAACACTAATAAATACAAATAAAAGTAACCGTTCGATAGATGTTTCAGGATATAAAAATTGACTTTTTTCTAAAATTGCAATTTGATAATTTAGGTTAAACCAAGGCAAAATCAATGTATATATTAAAGTTGCTGCCAGAGTACTAATAATAATTGTCAACCAACTATATAAAGCTTTCCACCAACTTGTAATTGGCGGGAATAAGAAAAAACTATACCGATAACTTCGATCAAATATTTTTCGGAAAATATGAAAAATCAAAATTAAATAATGGTGTAAAAAAGCAAAAGCAGGAATCAGAAAAAACAGAAAAATAATACTCAAACAAATGAATAACTCTAAACTTCCTCCTAGTTGTTGCCAAAAATATATTCCCAGTTTTAAATCCTTAATTATGGCAACTAAAATAGTTAGAAAATAAACCATAATTAAAGCCTTTAACCAAGAACTAGGATAAGGAAACCAAGGAGGTAAGTATAATTTTTTCTGTTTATTCATTTAGATAACTATTTCAGAGGAAAAATTGATAAATCACAAATTCATGCCACAACCAACAGCAGATGGCTCTTTTACTTTTTTTTCACCCGAATTTGGTGAAACTTTTCACTCTCATTTTGGCGCTCAACAAGAAGCAGAATTTAAGTTTGTTTACCCAGTTCAACTATTATCTAGAGTACATCAACCCGTGGTGTGCCTACTTGACGTTTGTTATGGACTAGGATATAACACAGCTTCTGCTTTAGCGGCCATCTGGAAAATTAATCCTGGTTGTAAAATTCAATTGGTGGGCCTAGAATTAGACCCAGAAGTACCAAAAGCAGCGATCGCTACAGGTCTTCTAGATAATTGGCCTAAACCTGTGCCAGAATTATTAGCTACTCTGGCTAATACCCATCAATTACAAACAGAAAAAATTCAAGCCAAACTGCTGATCGGGGACGCTAGAATAACTATTCAAGAACTAAAGAACTCTGGTTTCCAAGCTGATGCTATATTTCTCGACCCCTTTTCTCCACCCAGTTGTCCTCAACTTTGGACCGTAGAATTTTTGCGCTTAGTAAGTAGCTTTCTTAAACCTGATGGTCATCTAGCAACATATTCCTGTTCTGCGACAGTCAGAACAGCATTAATTGAAGCTCATTTAAAAATTGGTTCTACTGCACCAGTGGGCAGGCGATCGCCAGGAACAGTGGCCAGTTTTACTGAAGAATATTTACCCCCATTGTCCCAAAAAGAAAAAGAACATTTACTAACTCGCGCTAGTATTCCCTACCGAGACCCCCACTTATCAGACTCAGCGGAAATTATTGTGCATCGTCGCCAGTTAGAACAACAAAAATCTTCCCTAGAACCTACATCTCATTGGAAAAAACGTTGGTTTTTATAGTATAAGTCAAAAGTCAAAATTCAAAAGTCAAAAGTAAGATTTGATGAAACTATAGCAGTGCTTGAGGGGTATATTCACAAATTGCAGAGACTACCCAGTATTTAAAAGTCAAAAGTCAAAAGTTAAAAATAAAAAGTAAGATTTTATGAAAAAAAGCAGTGCTTGAAGGGTATATTTACAAATTGCAGGGACTATCCAGTATTTGAAAGTCAAAAGTCAAAAGTTAAAAGTCAAAATTCAAAAGTCAAAAGTAAGATTTTATGACACTACAGCAATGAGCGCTGGTATATTGACAAATTGTAGAGACTATCCAATAGCTAAAAGTTTTATATTATTAGGTTGTTTATTTTCCCTGTTGCCTGTTGCCTGTTGCCTGTTGCCTGCGCACAGCGCTATATGAGAGTATGGATATTATAGATTCGGTAATGTAACGTTTCTTATTCAATAAGAACATAATCTCAAAAATCATGGTAGCGGTAGCAATTTTAGCGGCTGGACGTGGCACCAGAATGAAGTCTGACCTACCCAAGGTATTACACCAGTTAGGTTCTTGTACCTTAGTTGAACGGGTCTTGAAAAGTTGTGTTTCTATTCAACCATCGAGAATAATTATTATAGTTGGTTATCGTGGAGACCTTGTACAAGAGTCTCTTCTTAATACTGAAAATCAAGACGATAACTTACCCACCCCGGAATTTGTAGAGCAAAGGGAACAATTAGGAACTGGTCATGCCGTTCAACAATTATTACCCAGTCTTGAAGGATTTTCTGAAGACCTTCTAGTTTTAAATGGGGATGTACCATTATTACGGCCAGAAACTCTGAAGAATTTAATTGACACTCACAAAGAAAATCAAAATGCAGCCACCATCTTGACTGCAAATTTACCTAATCCCAAAGGTTACGGTAGAATATTCTGTGATACAAATAATATCGTTACGCAAATAGTAGAAGACCGAGACTGTACGGCAGCTCAGAAACAAAACCACCGAGTAAATGCTGGAGTCTACTGTTTTAACTGGCCCGCTTTAGCAGAGATTTTACCAAAACTCACTACAAATAATGACCAACAAGAGTATTACATAACAGATACAGTTAATTTTCTCAGCCCTGTTATGGCAGTTGATGTGAATGACTATCAAGAAATTGTTGGTATTAACAACCGTAAACACTTGGCTACAGCTTATGACATTCTGCAAACGCGGGTTAAAGATGATTGGATGAATGCCGGAGTAACTTTGATAGACCCCAATAGTATAACTATTGATGATACAGTTTTGTTACAACGGGATGTGATTATTGAACCACAAACTCATATTCGGGGTCGAAGTATCATAGGTGCTGGTAGTCGCATTGGGCCAGGAAGTTTGATTGAAAATAGTCAGATCGGTAAAAATGTATCTATTTTGTATTCGGTGATTTCTGATAGTACGGTTGCCGATCGTACTCGTATTGGCCCTTATGCACATCTACGAGGAGATTCTCAAGTGGGGTCTCACTGCCGAATTGGTAATTTTGTAGAATTGAAAAAAGCTCAGGTGGGCGATCGGACTAATGCAGCTCATTTATCTTATTTAGGGGATGCGACTTTGGGAGAAAAGGTAAATGTTGGTGCAGGTACAATTATTGCTAATTATGATGGGGTGAAAAAACATCATACTGAAATTGGCGATCGCTCTAAAACTGGTGCAAATAGTGTATTGGTTGCTCCTGTTACTTTGGGGGAAGATGTGACGGTGGCAGCAGGTTCGGTAGTCACAAAGAATGTGGAAGATGATAGTTTGGTTATTGCTCGCTCCCGACAACTTACGAGAAAAGGTTGGCGGTTGAAACAGTCTGATGAGAAGAAGGAAGAAGGAAGAATTCATTAATTGATAATGGATAATGGATAATTGATAATTACCTCGGGTTTTAACCGCTCTTGATTGAATATAAGGAGATATTATTTCTTTTCTCTTGGTCGATTGGATATGGCGAGGAGACCCGCTCTGATCAGAGCCGCTCCGAAGATCGCCATCCCACCCTTCGGGAAACTGCGCTTTTTCCTAGGTCATGTTCCGCAAACATGTCGCGTAGCGTTAACGTAGTTATGCGCCAGCAAAACGACCGCTGTCTTGGTCGATTGGATATGGCGAGGAGACCTCGCCATCCCTCGACCGCTTTTTCCCCTTAAAAGGGGAGGCTTTAAACCAGAATTATTTAATAATTAATAATTAATAATTAATCATTAATAATTCGGTAAAAATAGGGAAGAAGGAAAAGGGAAGGACAAAAAAATCTTGCGTTGTCTGAATTTTACAGCACTTTTGAATATAGTGAGGTACAGTTATAAAACTATTCTTATATTTCCTGTTCCCTGTTCCCTGTTCCCTGTTCCCTGTTCCCTGTTCCCTGTTCCCTAGAGCCATAAAACCTTTGTACCTCATCAACTCGAAAACTGCTGTAAGTTTTTGATATGTCTGCACCCTTCCTTCGACTGCTATTTTTTTCAAGGTTTAGTTAAGGAGATAATTTTGTGAGAGCTTTTGAAATTCAGGAATTTGGTAATTTAGTTTTAACAGAAAAACCACAACCACAACCAAAATTTGGAGAAGTTTTAGTTAGGGTAAAAGCAGTCTCCGTTAACTATCGAGATATTTTAATGGTTAAAGGTCTTTACAACCCTCATCTACGTTTGCCTGTTATTCCCTGTTCGGATGGAGTGGGAGAAGTTGTGTCCGTAGGAGAAGGTGTTACTAAATTTCAACCTGGAGACAGAGTTGCGAGTATTTTTATGCAGAAATGGCGATCGGGTAATTTAACTCGGGAGGCATTTAAGTCTGCTTTGGGTGGTGAAGTTGATGGAATGTTGGCAGAGTATGTAGTGTTGTCTGAAGATGGTTTAGTAAATATTCCGTCTCACTTATCTGATACAGAGGCAGCAACTTTACCTTGCGCTGGAGTAACAGCTTGGCACGCTTTAATGGAAGCAGGTTTAAAACCAGGGGAAACAGTGTTAGTGATGGGGACAGGTGGAGTTTCTTTGTTTGCTTTACAGTTTGCTGTGATGGCAGGAGCAAGGGCGATCGCAACTTCGAGTAGTGATGAAAAGTTGGAGAGGGTGAAGCAGTTAGGTGCATCTGATGTAATTAATTATAAGTCTGTACCGAAGTGGGAAAAACAGGTATTGGCGTTAACTGACGGAGTGGGAGTTGATTATATTGTGGAAGTTGGTGGAGCAAATACTTTGAGTAAGTCTTTAAAAGCAATCAAAATGGGGGGGCAAATTAGTTTAATAGGTGTATTAGCAGGAGCGCAAGCAGAATTTAATCCTTTACCTGCGGTGATGAAAGGAGTCCGGATACAAGGAATTTTTGTCGGTTCGCGCCAAATGTTTGAGGCAATGAATAAGTCCATAAATGTTAATAAATTGCATCCTGTATGCGATCGCATATTTCCATTTGAGTCAGCTCCAGAAGCACTAAGTTATGTGGAAACAGGTTCCCATTTTGGTAAAGTTACGATTAAATTTTAGGAGATAAAAATGAAAGCATTGGTATTAGAAAAACCAGGAACTCCTGATAGTTTACTTATGGCAGAAATGCCTTTGCCACAACCAGAAGTAGGAGAAATCAGGGTAAAAGTCCATGCAGTAGGATTAAACCCTGTTGACTATAAAGTGGCTGCTTCTGGGTCTTCCAGGTGGAGCATTGACTTAATCAGAGAATAACGATATAATACGTTTAAAAGCATACTATTTAGACTGGCTGCGCTCACGCATACATGAAATCCATTAGAACAAAGCTCAAACTTAATAATAAACAGAAAACTCTGATGGCTCAACACGCGGGCTACTCTCGATGGTGCTATAACTGGGGTTTAAGTTTGTGGAATGCTGCATACATTGATGGTTACAAACCCAATGCTCGTAAGCTTAGAGAAGTATTTACTAATCACACAAAACCACTTTATCCTTGGATGAAAAACTTGTCATCTAAAGTTTATCAATATGCTTTCATTAACTTGGGTGAAGCATTTAAGAGGTTCTTCCAAGGGTTGGGTAAACGCCCAAAATTTAAGAAGAAGGGTAAATCTGATTCTTTCACAATTGATAATTGTGGAGATCCAATAGAATTAAACGGATGGAGTCACAAGTTACCTTTTATTGGTATTGTCAAAACTTATGAACCTATTGAGGCAACAGTAAAAAAAATAACTATTAGCAGGCAAGCAGGAGATTGGTATATTAGCTTTAGCTTTGAATTTCATCCTCACACCATACCCAAAAAAACTGATGTTATCGGTGTAGATTTAGGTGTAAAAACCTTAGCTACTTTAAGTGATGGCAAGGTGTTTCCTAGTATCAAACCATATAGAAAAGCTGAGAAAAAACTGACTAAGTTGCAACGTCAAGTTAGTAGAAAAGTCAAGTATTCAAATAATTGGTACAAAGCTGTAATCAAGTTAGCCAAGCAGCATAGACGAGTAGCTAATATCCGCAAAGATGCACTTGATAAACTGACAACTTACTTAGCTAAGAACCACGGCAGTGTTGTCATTGAAGATTTGAATGTGTCTGGAATGCTAGCCAACCATAGGCTAGCTAAGTCAATTGCAGACCAAGGGTTTTATGAGTTTCGGAGACAGCTTAAATACAAGTGCCAATGGTACGGAAGTGAATTAGTAGTAGTAGATAGATTCTTTCCATCATCAAAGACTTGTTCTAACTGTGGTCATGTTCAAGACATGCCCTTGCATCTGAGAACTTATGAGTGCAAGAAGTGTGGGTTTTCAATAGATCGAGATTTAAACGCAAGTATAAATTTGAGAGATGCGGTCGGCTCGACCGTGAATGCCTGTGGATGAGTAACCGCCGACGGCCTCAGTAGAAGCAGGAAGTAAACCTCAATTTGTCACGCTATGTGACGCTTTGTATCAGTTTTATAGAGCAGTTATCCATTTATTTTGGGGTTAGATGTGGCGGGAGTTATCGTTTAAAAGGCCGTCATGTCCGGGGTAAAATAGTTGCTCAAGTTGCAGAATAAAGTGTATTAGAGAAAAAAATACCTTTATAATATCATATCCTGATAATAGCGCGAGGAAAAAAAATCAAGCTCAATATTTCAAGCCTTTGACTTTCCTGCGGAATGCTGCGCAAACAGGCAGAGATACTGATAACTGATAACTGATAACTGAAATTACTCCTGACTCCTTAGAGATTACATTCTTGAACCTTAGAATATAATATCCGACGCAAACGTTTAGTAATCATAAATTCTGGAATATTCACAGTAGCATCTAGCTCTCTTAAGGCTATTGGCAAATGACCTTTAGGAGCATTTTCCGAAAAATTTAACTGCTGATATTCTTTCCATTTTCTGGCTTTTCTCCAACCTAATTGGTCACCGAATAATTGGTAACTTTGTGGGTCGTATGCTTCCAAGTTATTGCCAGTTTCTAAGTAAATTGACATTTGAATACTAAGACCAAATTTATCTTCAGAATATTCCCGCCAGAGTCGATCTATATTGCTGATTTCTTCACAAGAAATTTTTTCTTTTATTGCTCTTGTATTGATACCTCCTCCTCTCTTTCTTTGAGTTAAAGTTAAAATCAGATCGTATGTTTCTTCGTCTGCTTCTTGCCATTTATTATCTGCTAATAAGTTTTCTAACTTAGAATAAGGAGAATTCTCTGGCTCTGATGAAGCAATAGCTTGAGATTGAGAAATTTCTGATTTATTATTGGTTAATATTTCTAAATTATTAGAATTTGCTAATGATGGGAGTCCGGCGAAAAAAATACATAAAAAAATAGTTAAATTTTTGAATTTATACTTAATCATAAATTAACCTCCAAATTATTCATCATCATATTCTATAATTTATTCAATATATAGTAATCCTATTTAATTAAAATTTTATAGGAAATATATTAGAATTATGAAGATAACTCCCAAGTATTTAGACTAAAATCAACCTCTATCTCATAGGAGGACTAAGTTATGACAAAAATCATCATACATTTCTCAAATTGACTAACTTATTAAAGTCAAATAATCTTTCCACAAATGAAAATTAGTAGTCCCACCAAGTAAAAATACACCTCCTCCTTCTATTCTTGATTGCCTCAATAAATCACACGCATTTGCGATAACATAATCTAAACAATCTCGATCTCCTAATAATACATCTTGTTCAGTTTCATATAATGATACTCCTTCATTTCGCAAACATCTTCTTGCATAAAATACTGTCATATCTTGTCCTAATATTTGTTCAATCCATGCCCTCGATCCAATGGCAAATCCTTGATTGGGATTACACATAAATACTAAACCACAAATACTGCTAATAATAGGTTTTATAAGTTCTCCATTTTCATTAAAAACTTGGTCTGATGATAAATTTTTAAGTTCTAATTCTTTGGTAGTATAAATTTTTGCCTTAATCTTTTTTAACTCTTCATTCGATAATTTAGTCCAAGGTATTGTAGCAACTTTTTGATTTTTTAAATATTCGATCCACTCCGAATCTAAATTACATTCTTTAGCACCATAAATTAGAGTTTTTAAATATCTTTTAGAAGGTGGTAATCCCTCTTCAATTGTAATACCTGGGAATTGAATTTTTTCTCTGTAAGCTATATATGTTAGAGCAGTAATAGTCGTAGTTGAATCATAGGGCAAAACTCGTACAATTTCTTCTTGATATACTTGACCTTTACCTTCTAATCCATCAATTACTGCTTTACATTCTGGTGACATTTCATATAAACAACCATGTACAGTAGAATTTTTTTTATAAACTAAATTAGCGTAACTTGGATCGACATTATTCGTCGGCACATATAAATTAAATTTCAATTCAAAATCTTTTAATATAGCTGGTTGAGAATGTACAATCAATAAATTAGGTTTTGTATTGTATTTCTCCTTTGTTTGAGGATTTAATGATAATTTGAATTCTAGCAATGATTTAGATAAATTGGAACCATAGGCAAAGTATTTTACATTAGAAGTAGAGCTGGGAAATTGTTCTGATTTTTGTTGCATATAACCTCAATTAGTGAGTAGTTAGTAATTTTCATTTTATCAATTTTTTTTGAGTTAAGTTAAACTACTAATGTAATATAGCAATCCTAAATTGGTCGCAACAGATATAATATTAAGAATAAAATATCCATTCAAAATACAAAAAATGAATCTTATATATGAACTAGATGATTTTATCAATCAAAAAAAAGAACCCAAAGAAATAAAAATAGCCTTGGCAGTAAAAATGATTTTGTCGGGACAATCTTACCATAAATTCAAAGAATTATTAAATGTTTATCACAGTTTTATTAGCGAATGGAAAAACCTTGCACTGTTTCATGATGTAGAAAGTTTAAGGCTTCAGTATCAAGGTAGATAAGGTTACTTAAAAGCTGAAGAAAAAGAGAAAACAATTGAGTGGTTGAGGGCACAAGATTATCTGAGGTTATCAGATTTACGCGCACTATTTACGGAAGCAATATGATGTGGTTTTTGAGTCTAATCAAAGTTATTATAACTTATTCAAAGAAGCAGGAATAAGTTGGAAAAAAACTCAAAAAAAGAATCCAGCTAAAAATGATGAATTAGTGAAAGCTAAAAAAGCGGTCGGGGGATGGCGAGGAGACCTCGCCATATCCAATCGACCAAGAGAAAAGAAATAGAGGAATTGTTGGCTAAATGGCGACCAGAAATAGAAACTGGAAACCTGACAGTATTTATGATTGACGAATGTCACCTGTTATGCGG
This sequence comes from Okeania sp., assembly GCF_983059655.1. Lineage (NCBI taxonomy): Bacteria > Bacillati > Cyanobacteriota > Cyanophyceae > Oscillatoriales > Microcoleaceae > Okeania > Okeania sp. The sequence goes on along the minus strand of NZ_CEZPJD010000091.1, from coordinate 5,064 downwards.
AGACCTCTTAAGCTATACTTGGGGTAGAACAGATCAAAGAATAGAAATTCCCATTAAAAATGAAAAGGAAAGATAAACTTGTTATGGAGCATGATTATTATCAAACCAAGGAATTTATTGTGCAAGAATATAGAACCCATTTGGTATCTTTTCTTGAAATATAAAAGCTTCAGGGAAGCTGTTTTAAGGAGCCTAACAACTATAAGGGTTCAGGAAACCGAAAAATCATGAAAAAGGACTACCAGAATCATCAAACCCAGATGGGTTCTATAGGCGATATAGCTGCCGCTAGGCTCCGCCAACGCATTTCTCAGATTAGAAAATATTCCCTCTCTGGCAAATATGGCAACTATTATTTACGTTCGCGGAGCGTGGCGTCAGCCGTATCGCTCTTCTGTTAATTCCTTTGGTTGGTCTTGGCAACTATAAATCATTGCCTACCCCATCATATTAAGTGGATACATCTTAGTAACTAATAATCTTTACCTCAAGTCCTATAGCCTTAAAACTATTAATAGTTTTCTCCCCATCTTCTACCCAAAATTGCCGACCGAATTCTACAGACTTTTGTTCTTTATCATCAAATATTAATGCTCCTATTGCTACCTTTGCTTTTTCCCGATCGCCAGAAGATTGTTCTTCAACAATAGCTTTAATTTGTTCAAATAAAGAATCATTTTCAGGAATAATATTTACTGGTATTTGCAAGATAATTATTTGTCTTTGTTTAGCAGAACCATTTTCAGTTATTAATAATTCAGCGTCTTTTTTCGGAAGATTTTTTTGACTCTCTAATTGCTCAACTGGTTTTTCTACTTCTACAATAGATTGGTCAATGTCTCTCTCTTCATCTGTTGATTCATTTTGATAATTATCTAATTCTGTAAATGGTTTTTCCTGTTGTTCAACTGCTTCTGCCATTACCTTTTCTACTGCTTCTGCACTATCTACTAATAACTGACTTTCATCATCCTTCTTATCAACTTTTCCAGTCAATACTAAAAGAGAACTTTCTGTCAGTAAATCTTTAATTTCTTCATATATTTTGGGGAAAACTACTGCATCTACTTGCCCAGTCATATCTTCTACTTGCAGAAATGCCATGCGATCGCCTTTTTTTGTAATATGAGGCTTAATTCCAGCTAACATTACTAACAATTTTATAACTGACTTAGATTTTTTTTCCTTCATTTGAGCGATAGAAATAGCATCCTGAATTTGATTTTGTTCCTGTGCATATTTGAGAGGATGGTCAGATACATAAAATCCTATAATTTCTTTTTCATACTGCAATTTTTCTTTGGCTGGAAAATCTGAAACAGGTGAAGATTTAGGAGCAGAATCAAAAGCTGGCATTGTTGCTTCTGCCACATCAAATAAATTTAATTGTCCCATATCCCGGTCTTTATTTCTATCTTGTGCCCATTTCATTACACCTTCTAAATCTTTAATTAATTGGTGACGATTTAGTTCAATTTTATCGAAAGCTCCACATTTAATTAAAGATTCTAAAGTACGACTATTAAGAGCATTAAGATTAACACGGTCACATAAATCTGCTAAAGATTTAAACTCACCTCCTTCTTTTCGTGCTTTTAAAATTGCTTCTATTGCTCCATCTCCCACATTTTTTACTGCGGATAATCCAAATAAAATTTTATCTTTTACTTCTCCTGTAGCTACTTTTGGCAAAGGAGTAAAATCTACTTCTGAGCGATTAATATTTGGTGGTTCAACTTCAATATTAAATTTTTGACAATTAGCAATATATTTCTGTACTTTATCTTGGTCGCCACTATTAGCAGTAATTAGAGCTGCCATATATTCGACTGGATAATTAGCTTTTAAATAGGCAGTTTGATAAGCAACATAAGCATAAGCAGTCGAATGAGACTTGTTAAAACAGTTAGAAGCAACTAACCCATTTGCTAAGACAAAGTTATGGTCTTTTTTTACACCAATATCGTAAACTTTTTCTGTTTTTGCCAACTTGCGAGAAACAATTTTTACCACTACTATTGCTCCTTTTTAAAAGTCAAGAATTCAAACTAAATAGAACTTATTTGGTATCTTTGATATTAACATTCGCGATGTAGCTGCCGCTTTGGCGGAGCCTAGCGTTTAACACAATACTATCTTTTGTGTTGAATAAAAAATCATGCGTATATGCGAGTAACCCCCAATAACATTTATAATATCAGAAAAATTGTGAGGATGCAACGGAAAATCCTTTAACGCGCCGTTTTCGGAGCTTCAGAGAATGAAAAAATTTGTGGTTTCCCACTGAGGAGTGATGGAAGGAAAGATGTAATTGAGGGAAAACAAGCATTTATGGGAAGCTTCACAAGATGAAAACTTTTCTGGTATTGCTCCTGGGAAAAATTCCTCAATATTTAAATCTCTTAAGTCATTAGTTAAGAGGCGATCGCTCTCTAACTCTAAACCTCGCTACTTTTACATTGATTTTCCTTTCTACAACCTGAGCGATCGGCCTGGAAACTACTAACTATTTTTTGTGTTGAATAAAAAATCATGCGTATAGGCGAGTAACCCCCAATAACATTTATGATATCAGAAAAATTGTGAGGATGCAACGGAAAATCCTTTGACGCGCCGATTTTTCAGAAGCTTCAGAGAATGAAAATGTTAGTAGTTTTCTGCTGAAGAGTGATGGAAGGAAAGATGTAATTGAGGGAAAACAAGCATTTATGGGAAGCTTCACAAGATGAAAACTTTTCTGGTATTGCTCCTGGGAAAAATTCCTCAATATTTAAATCTCTTAAGTCATTAGTTAAGAGGCGATCGCTCTCTAACTCTAAACCTCGCTACTTTTACATTGATTTTCCTTTCTACAACCTGAGCGATCGGCCTGGAAACTACTAACTATTTTTTGTGTTGAATAAAAAATCATGCGTATAGGCGAGTAACCCCCAATAACATTTATGATATCAGAAAAATTGTGAGGATGCAACGGAAAATCCTTTGACGCGCCGATTTTTCAGAAGCTTCAGAGAATGAAAATGTTAGTAGTTTTCTGCTGAAGAGTGATGGAAGGAAAGATGTAATTGAGGGAAAACAAGTATTTATGGGGGCTGAACAAAATAAAAATATTTCTGATATAGCTCCCAGAAAAAAATCCTGAATCTTTTGATTATGTTTATTTCTTCCTTCTTCCTTCTTCCCTCTTCAAATCCAAATTACGCTCAAAAATTTCATCAATAGGTAGCATTTGACCATCTTCAGTCATAAACTTATGTTCTGGTGTTGCTCGAATAACTGTTCCATCTTCCAGACTATATTCATAAACTTCCTGCATACCTCGATTATGCCATTGAGCGATTGGTTGTGTATAAATATATCCATTTTTATCTACCGTATAGACAGTACATTCAATCTGTTCTTCTACAATTTTACCAATAGGAATAGCGCCATATTCTAAAGTCATAATTTCTGTCTCATAAGCCAAACAATATTCAGCGAACTTAATCATCTGTTCAAACAAATCTTGTGCCACCCCGGAACTAACACCTCTTTGAGTCGCACCATCAATAAATATTTCTCGGTGCTTTTCCATTTCCGAGACCTTCTTTTTACCCATGCAGTTGTGAACTATAAAATCATTGGCAATGAAGTTATGAGTTTCGGGAATTGTCAAATCAAAAACTTCTTCTTTGCCAATATATTCTATAGAAGTAATCTCATCCCAAAACACTTCAGAATTAGGGATTAGGGAGTAGCGGTGCGACCCCGCATCGGCGTCAGACGCAAGCGGTCGGACCCCGCGCCGCCGACAGGCGCAAGCGGTCGGAACCCGCGTCGGTGTCAGACGCAAGCGGTCGGACCCCGCGCCGCCGACAGGCGCAAGGGAACGCCGACCAAGAGAGGGAACGCCGACCAAGAGAGGGAACGCCGACCAAGAGAGGGAATGCGCACCAAGAGAGGGAGTAGGGAGTACGGAGTAAGGAGTAGTAATTAAATAACAACTTTTGAGTTCTGACTTCTGACTTCTGACTTCATTTTGACTACTATGATTAATCGGAATTTTCTTTGGTAAACCTAAGCGATCGCCTCTGGAAAAATCTTTTAAAGGTTTCCATCCTAAAACTGTATAAAAAAGGTGGTTGTTTGTAGCTCTAATTTTCCTATTTGTACGAGTGGTAATTTCCCAAACATCTCGGACACCATTAGGATGAATTTCTGTTATTGGTTGTTGCACAATTTTTTGAATTTTGGTATCTAAAGAAAAAACTTTTCGACCCAACCAATACTCAGGTTTAGCAGCTATTTCTTTCAAACTAACCAAGTTGCCTGTTGCTGCATCTATTATTTTTGTGGAACCACTCAAACAACGGCGTAATAAATCTGCTTCTCCTAAAGAATATCCTGCCAAATCTTGAGCCATTTTCATAATTTGCTCTTGGTAACAATTATGAACAACTACTCCTTCTGCTAGAAAGTATGGTGAGTTTTGGTCTTCCATTTCTAAATCAAAACATTCCGCTTTTCCTGCTTCTTCCACAGAGACAACATAAACAAGTCTGACATCCTGTAAATGAGTTTTTTCGTATATTTCTTGGTTAGACTCTTCCCAATTTTCTAGCTTCGTTATATCTGAGGAATTTGTATTTTTAAATAAGGTTCGTTTTGAAACAGAAGACTTCAGATTTTTCCGACTCGAAGTATCTATGTGAGAAATAGAATTTTCTGAAGGAGTTGCTAAAGAGAAAGAGGTAATCTCTAGATGGCTTTCCCTAAATTTTTCCCCATTTTCTGACTTTGGTCTATCTAAGAAATTTGTCGGTTTAAATAAAGTACCTTTTTCCAGGGAAGACTTCAGATTTTTCCGACTCGAAGTATCTATGTGAGAAATAGAATTTTCTGAAGGAGTTGCTAAAGAGAAAGAGGTAATCTCTAGATGGCTTTCCCTAAATTTTTCCCCATTTTCTGACTTTGGTCTATCTAAGAAATTTGTCGGTTTAAATAAAGTACCTTTTTCCAGGGAAGACTCCAGATTTTTCCGACTCGAAGTATCTGTCTGAGAAATAGAATTTTCTGAAGGAGTTG
>NZ_CEZPJD010000090.1:0-16076 GCF_983059655.1 Okeania sp. | reverse complement strand
CGGTTTTAACCAGAGGTAATTATCAATTATCCATTATCCATTAATGAATTCTACCATTTGTAACAAACATTTATCACGCTTGGTATTATAGCCAGTTTCTAGGAAAACCAGATTTTATGTAGGAATCATAATTGTAAAAGTTGTACCTTGCCCAACTTTTGAATTACAGGTAATCATACCACCATGTTTTTCTATGATTATTTGATGAGCGATCGCTAACCCCAATCCTGTCCCTTTCCCCACTTCTTTTGTACTAAAAAAAGGATCGAAAAGTCGCTTTTGTGTTTCTTTGCTCATGCCCACTCCATTGTCAGCGATCGTAATTTTCACTTGTTTTCCATCCGTTTCCGTGCGAATGCTCAGGGCTAGAGAATTTTGCTCAGAGCATTCCTCCAAAGCATCAATGGCATTATTCAGTATATTCATAAACACTTGGTTTAATTGTCCGGCATAACATTCCACTAAAGGTAATTCTCCATAGTCTTTAACTACTTGAATTTCTGCTCGTTTTTCCTGTTTTTGCAACCTATTTTGTAAAATCGTTAAAGTACTTTCAATCCCTTTATGTAAATCTACACGTTTGAATTGTGACTCATCCAGACGTGCAAAGGTGCGTAGAGATGTCACGATTTTTGTGATGCGTTCGCTCCCATTTTCCATAGATTTTAAAAGTTTTTCAAAGTCAGAACGCAGAAACTCTAAATCCATCTCCTCTATGGCGATTTCAATATCCTGGTGAGGCTGAGGATAGTGGCTTTGATATAGGGCAAGTAATTCCAGCACTTGTTCCATATATTCGTTGGCATGATCGATATTTCCATGAATAAAACTGATAGGATTGTTGATTTCATGGGCAATTCCTGCTACCATTTTGCCCAAACTAAACATTTTTTCACTTTGAATAAGAGTCAGTTGGGTGCGTTGTAGTTCGTGGAGTTCCTCTTGCATTTCTAGGGCTTTACAGGATTCTTGATAAAGGCGAGCATTTTCTAGGGTAATTGCCGCCTGAGCGCAGAGTAAAGAGAGAACTTCGACTCTATCTTGGGTAAAAGCACACGTGGATTGATTATTTTCGAGGTAAAGGATGCCTCGGAGTTGTCCGCGGTCTTGCAAGGGCAAACAGAGCAGAGAACGGGGTTGATGGTTTTGAATATAAGGGTCTCCTTGATATAAGGTTTCTTGACGAGCATCGTCTAAAATCAGAGGCATTTGGGTGTGTTTGACTGTATTGACTATCTCCAAGGGAACTTGGTTGGTTTCCTCTACTGGGATGGAGTCTTTTTGGTCAATTTCTCCGTTGATAATTTGTGCCTCTAACCCTAATTTGTCATCGTTAAATAAAATCAAGGCTGCGGTTTCGGCTCCGGCATTTTCTAAAATAATCTGCATTAAATTAGCAATGACGCGCTTGCTGTCCATGTCTCGCGATAAGGTGCGAGAGGCTTTCATTAAAGCTGCTAAGTCCAATAATCTCACTGCATCAGTGGTACTGGCGATGGTGTTCGTGCTGAAGTAGCTCGAGATACTGTGGGGGGTTAATCCCATTTTAGGTTGCTGGAGAATAGGTTGGAGTAGCTGAGGATAGCATTTTTCTAAGTCCTCGATTTTAGCTTTGGCTCCCCAACGGGCATAACAATAATAAGCTTCTTGCATGTGAAGGGCTGCATATTTTTTTTTGCCCCAATCGAGATAGAATTTCGCAAACAGTTCGTTAGCGAGGGCTTCTTCTTGAATATATTCGTTTTCTTTGGCTCCGGCTATAGCGCGATCGTATAACTCTATTGCTTCTTCTCGATGACTCAGAATTCTGGCCTTTTCCGCAGCAACCAAATCTAGTTTATGCTGAAAATTTTCCGGGGCGTGATTTGTCCATAATTCTAGGCGTTGTTGATGAGTTTTCACCTCGTCTAGAATTTGAGTCTGCCTTTGAGAATCTACAGTAGGGTACAGGGCTAACCCTGCTAATGCCCGATACAGTGAAATCTGAGTCATTGGTAACATTCCCTCTCCACCTTTTTCATAATTAATTGCCGACTGAGAATGAATTAGGGCTTGTTCATAATCATTAAACAAATAATTGAGAATAGTTTTAGCAGTATAGACAAAGAACAAGAAAGTAATTGCTCCCTTCTCTTGAAGTTTGGGAATTTTTGTAGATTCGTCAAACCTCTTTCCCACAAGCTTTGTTGGCTCGACAGCCATACCCATTAAATTTTCAACGAACTGTCCCCAGATTGTGGCAGCAAAGTATTGAAATTCTTGCTTGAGACTCTCGATCAGCTCAATGTAGTAGGTTTGTTTTTGGTGAATAACGGTGAGGGATTCGCCGATTACGCAAAGGTTATCGCAATAGTTAATCGCAGAATAACAAGCAAACTCAATGTCACCATTTTCTAAGCCCGTTAATACGTTATCGGCCAGACATCCAATGCGCTCGCGGGCTAACTCTTTCCAGTTGCGAATAAAGGCATGGAAGAGTTGATTTACTTTGCAGGTTAGTTCCGCATCTTCATATCGTTCAAGGGTATGCAGTGCTAGTTTTCCAAAACTGTAGCCCAATTCAATATCCGTCATCTTGCCACAGAGCAGCATCCCGTAAAGTGCATAGGCAAATGCTGCTTTTGCTGAGTTACCATAGGTTACAGACAGGTTAAGCATCGTTAAAACAATCGATGGTAGCAACTGGGGATTAGCAATAAAGGCAGGTGCCCATAATTTACTGAGAATACTTAAAGCGGCAATAATTTTGGGACTGGTAATTGCAGGTAGAGTGTAGAGGCGATCGATATCGATGTCTGGTAAGGGAGCATCGTCGAGAGAAACATCAAGTAAGCTCAATATTTCTAACCCAACATCCAAAGCCATCGGACACTGACCTTGTGCTACTGATAGTGAGATCCTGATTTCGTAGGCTTTAACTTGATCTTGGATATCTTTAGTATTATCAATAACTTTTTGTGTCTGTTGCTGTGATGCTTCATATTCGCCGTTGAGATAACTTACTTCAGCCAGTAAATTGTGTAATGGTAGCATCAATCCATAGTGAGTGTGCCATGGCTCAGTAGAAATCATCTCAGTATGTAGTAGGTCAATTGCTATATTTAAGTAGCTTGTAGCCGCATTGTAAGCAGCAGAAGATTTAGCTTTCCGTGCAGCCACTAAATTCAATTGTGCTAGCTCTTCTTGTTCCCTTGGTTGCTTGATTAAGGAAATCCCCATATTCAACTGATTGACAATTTTGAAGAGATTTTTTTCCTGTTCCCCTGGAGAAATTGTCTGCAATAACAAACGCCCAATGTTCAGGTGGGTCATTTGCTTGCGGTCATCCCCAATTAAAGCATAGGCAGCTTGTTGCACGCGATCGTGCAGAAAGCTATAACTCACTAGGATTTTCTGACTTTGACCTTCATCTTTTTCCCATCCCTGGAAAAACTTATAGGCTTCACTCTGGGGTAAAATGAGACGACTTTGCAAGGCACTCCAAAGATTAGCAGCTACTTCTTCGCTGGGAGCTTCACAGATAATGCCTAAAATCTCTAAATCAAATTGATTACCAATACAAGCAGCTAATTTCAACACTTCCTGGGTAGCATCAGGTAACTTGTGCAATCGTCCCGCCATAAATTCCACTACATCATCGGTGAGAGCTGCTTCTCGCACCTGCACCAAATCGCATTCCCAATATCCTAAATTTTGATTAAAAGTAATCAACTTATCCTCGTGCAATCCTTTTAAGAACTGAGTTGTAAAAAAGGGATTGCCTTTCGTCTTTTGATAGACTAAATCTGTTAAAGGTGTGGCTAACTCTGGTGAACAACTGAGGGTTTCCCCCACCAATTGATTTATATGATTCACAGATAAGGGGGCTAGAGTAACTGTGGAAATTACTGCTTCCTGCTTCTCCAACTCTGCCAAACATAACATCAATGGATGTGCGGGGAAGACTTCGTTATCTCTATAAGCTCCCAACAGCAGCAAATATCCTGTCTGAGTTCCTCCCATCAGCACTTTCAGCAAGTTTAATGATGCTGAGTCTGCCCATTGCAAGTCATCAAGAAATAGGGTTAAGGGATGCTCAATAGTTGTAAAAATCGCAATAAATTTCTGAAACAGGAGGTTAAAGCGGTTCTGGGCTGCACTTCCAGAAAGTTCCAGCACAGGGGGCTGTTCCCCAATAATCCTTTGGAGTTCGGGAATCACATCAATGAGAACTTGCCCATTTTCTCCCACTGCTTCTAGGATTTTTCCTTTCCACTTTTGCAATTGGGCATCAGATTCTCCCAGTAATTGTCCCATTAAGTCTCGAAAGGCGATAACAAAGGCAGAGAAGGGAATGTTACGATTGAATTGGTCGAATTTGCCTTTAATAAAGTATCCTTTCTGTCTGGTTATCGGTTTGTGGACTTCGTTCACCACAGCGGTTTTCCCTATGCCAGAAAATCCGGCTACCAGCATCATTTCTGTTTGTCCTTTTGCTACTCTTTCAAAGGCATTCAGCAAAGTGTGTACTTCTTTTTCCCGTCCATAGAGTTTTTCTGGGATTAAAAAGCGATCGCATAAATCCTGCTCTCCCAAGACAAACTGCTCTATTTTCCCGGTCTGTTGATATTGAACATAACATTTTTCCAGGTCATATTTTAGCCCCAAAGCACTTTGATACCGCTCTTCTGAATTTTTGGCCATCAATTTTAACACTATATCCGCCAGGGGGATCGGGACTTTGGTCTCAGGAATTTTCGGAGGTATTTTGGCTATGTGTGCGTGAACCAATTCCAGGGGGTCTTCACTTTCAAAGGGGAGTTTTCCTGTTAAGAGTTGGTAAAAGGTTACTCCTAGAGAATAAAAATCGCTGCGATAGTCTATGCCTCTATTCATTCTGCCTGTTTGTTCTGGTGAAATATAGGCTAGAGTTCCTTCTAAGACATTGGGGGTTTGCAAACTTTGGGTTTCTTTCGGTAGTAACGATGAGATACTAAAATCGATTAATTTTATTTCTTTTGTTTCTGGATGAATTAATATATTTGCTGGTTTGATATCTTTATGAATAATTTGATTTTGATGCAGATGGTGCAAAATTTCTGTTATTTGCAGAGCAATTTCCCAAAATTGTTCAACGGATACAGACAACTGGCGTTGATATTCTATGAGGGATATGGCTCCTATGTCTTCCATGATGAGAGCATAGCCATTATTGTAACGCAAGAGTGAGTATTGCTTAACAATACCGGGAAGGTCTAGATTTTTGGCAATGGCGTATTGATTTCTAAACTGGACTAATTCGTTAAAGGATGGATATTCCTGAGCCATTAATTTGACTACTACGGATTGCTTGCTCTCCAAATTTATACCACGATAGACTAGAGTGCGTTCGCTTTCGTGGATGAGTTCAAGGGCTTGATAATTAGCGACTTTAATTATTTTTGTCTCTACCATTTGGCTTGGTTTGTTTGTCTTTTGAGTTTCTGATTTATCATATCTATACCTATTTTAATTCCTTTTTTTCGGACAGTCCAACTCTTAGATATCTCCGAAAATACTCAGATATATCCCCAAAATTAATGAATTGCGATCGCTCCCCAAAAGAAAGATAGTTATAGTCAGTTTCCAGGAAAGCAATATTTTATCTAGGAATCATGATTGTAAAAATTGTACCTTGCCCCACTATGGAATTACAGGTAATTTTACCACCGTGTTTTTCTGTGACGATTTGATGAGCGATCGCCATGCCCAAACCTGTTCCTTTGCCTACTCCTTTGGTGGTAAATCCTTGCTCGAATAGTCTGGTTTTGACTTCTTCAGGCATTCCCATGCCGTTGTCAACAATTTCCACAATAACGCTCTTATTGTCTTCGTTCAATTCCGTGGCAATGGTAATCTGATTTGGTTGTTTTTCTATCTCGACAAATGTTTTCCCTTCATTGCTTTCATCTAAAGCATCAATGGCATTTGCTAATAAATTCATAAACACTTGATTTAGTTGCCCCGGATAACATTTCACTTCCGGGATATCTCCATATTTTTTCACAATTTCAATAGCAGGTCTTTTATCGTTTGCTTTGAGGCGATATTTCAAGATTAATAAGGTGCTATCTATTCCTTCGTGCAGATTAAACTCAGTTTTGCTGACAGTATCTGTACGGGAAAATGTTCGCAGAGATCTGCTGATATTACGAATGACATCGCATCCCTCTTTCATTGATGCTATCAGTTTCGGGAAATCTTCCCTAATAAAATCGGAATCAAGGTCTTCAATTTGTTCGGCAATAGATTCTGGCAGGGAGGCATTTTCTTCATAGAGAGAAAGGATTGATAGCAAATCTTGCAAATATCCTTGTGCTGGATCGATATTGCCACCAATAAAGCCAACAGGATTATTAATTTCGTGGGCAACTCCTGCTACCAGATTGCCCAATGTTGCCATTTTTTCACTTTGAACTAATTGCAATTGTGCTTGTTGTAAATCTGTTAAGGCTTGTTGTAACTCGTTCCGTGCAAGTTGTTCTTTGCCATATAATTGGGCGTTTTGCAGTGCGATCGCTGCTTGGGAACAGAGCAAATTCAACATTTCTGTGCGATCACTGGTAAATGCTCCCGATACTTGATTATTTTCCAAGTAGAGAATGCCTATGAGTTGACATCGGTCAATTAAAGGTATACATAATACTGACTGTGGTTGATGTTTTTGGATGTAGTCATCTCGGTTATAGTCACTGTCTTCTTTGGCATTATCTAAGACGAGGTGTTCCCGTGTGTTTTTGACTTGATTAACAAGGGTTAAGGGGACATTGTTAGTTATGTCAACGGGAATGTTGATTACAGACATTTCTGTTCCTGTAGCGTAGGCTGTTAGCATCAGAGTATCTGCTTGAAATAGCATAAGGGCAACGTTTTCAGCTCCGGCATTTTCTTTGATAACTTGGATGAAGTTAGCGATGGCACGCTTGAGGTCAATTTCTTGGGAAAGGCTGCGGGAGGCTTTCAAGAGGGAGGAGAAATCAAGAAGGGAGGAAATGTTGGTGGTGGTTGAAGTTTGAGTATGAGTATGAGAATTGGACATACCCATCCCTGAATTGGTAGAAGTGTTAGTACGCTGTAAAATTGGTTTTAACAGTTGGGAGTAATTTTTTTCGAGGTCTTTGACTTTTGCTTTGGCTCCCCAACAGGCATAGCAGTAATAGGCTTCCTGCATATGAATTGCAGCATATTTTTCTTTGCCCCAGTCCAGGTAAAATTTAGCTGCGAGTTCGTTAGCGAGGGCTTCGTTTTGTATATACTCATTACTTTTAGCTTCAGAAATCGCACGATCATAGAGTTCTATTGCTTCAAGTCTCTGGCATGATACCCGAGCCATTTCCGCAGCAACAATTAGATAGCGATGCAAGAAATTTTCTGGGCAATTATCCGCCCAGATGTTCATTTGTTTTTGATTATCAATAACTTGTTGCCAATCGGATGAATTGACCTCTATTGAACCAGGTTTGTGCAATGCAAGCAAACTCAGAGAATAGTAAAAGTTATGTTCTACTACCGAAATAGTACCTTTGATCGATCTAATTACACTTTTTGCCTTGACTACAGAATCTAGGGATTTTTGAGGTTGATTTTGTAAGTAAAGTATCTGTGATTTAAGAATCAGGTACTGAGGAACAGAGGTGCTTGTTGCGAGAAAATTTGATTCGTCTTGCCGCTCCGCTTCTGTTTCTGTAAATTCTACAGCATCGAGTTTGGAAAGTAATTTCTGACACGATATTGCGATATCAATTACGACTCGATCTTGTCTTTTTTCACCAAAAGCTAGGCAGATTTCAACTGCTTTCAAAGTATCTTGTATATTATCTCCTGCGAAAATTAGCATAAATAAACGATATGAAAGATTATAACCTGCCCATTGTAAATTGCCATGTTCTAGCCCCGAATTATAACCTGTTAACGAAAGGTTTTTGCTGATTTTTGCTGGTTCTATCCAAGGGATCAAGCACAGTCCAAAGACACAGTAAATCGTACTTTGATGACTTTTATTGAAATATCTTTCACTTAACTCAATACCAAGACGACCGAACTTATATCCAGTACGATATCGTCCTAAATAAATATTAAAATATAAACCATACTGCACATAAGTAGGAGCAGATTCAACAGTATTTCCATATTTTATCAACAAATGAGCGCTTTTCAGAGCTGCTAATGCCCAAATATCTAATTTGTAGAAATATCCCACTGGCTCCATAGCTAGTAATAAGCTGATGGCAACCTCGATCTTGGCATCCTCAATTTCTGGAAGTTGAGCTAGTTCGCTAATATCGCGTTGTCCTAAAATTTTTTCTGCTAAAGAGTGTTCGTGTTCAACGGCTTCAGATAGGTTCTGTTTGGGGAAATCAATACCTAAAAGTTGTAATCCTGTACAACCCGCCTGAATTGACGCTTCAAAGTCAGCTATTGCCGCATATTGAACAATGAGTAGTTTATGAATTCTGGCTTTTTCCACGTCTTTTTTAGCAAGAGCAATAATTTCTTTTATGTATTTCTGTGAAGTAGTCAAGTCTCCTTTTAAATACTCTATTTCTGCTCTTTCCTCATAGAGCTTTAGCGTCAGATCGTATTGGGTCTCCCAGGAATTTTCAGGCAGTAGATCCATAGCGATAGCCAAATAACGACTCGCCCCTGCATAGGCGGTTGAAGTTTTTGCTTTTTGGCTGGCTCTTAAGTTCAACAAGACCATAGTATTACGATCGCTATGGCTAGTCACTAGATCAATACCAATGTTTAAATGATTGACTATATCAAAGAGCTTGTTTTCTTGTTGGTCATTAGATGTTTTTTCTAATAATGATTTTCCTATTTTTAAATGCGTTACTTTTTCTTCTCCAGTAGCAATTAAAGAATAAGCAGCTTGTTGCACGCGATCGTGCAGGAAGCGATAACCTACTGCAATCCCCTCTGTTTTTTCTTGGTCTTTTTCCCATTCTTGGAAAAATTTATAGGCTTCGCTCTGAGGTAAAATTAATCCTTCTCGTAAGGCACTCCAAAGATTGGTAGCGACTTCCTCTGGTGGGGTTTCGTAGATAATTGCTAAGGTCTCTAAGTCAAACTGGTTGCCAATGCAGGCTGCTAATTTCAGAACATTTTGGGTTTCTTCCGGCAACTTATGCAACCGTCGCGCCATAAATTCTACCACATCATCCGTGATAGCTGCATCTTGTACCTTCACCAAATCACATTCCCAATATCCCAAACTTTGATTAAAAGTAATTAACTCATCCTCATGCAATCCTTTTAAGAATTGGGTGGTAAAAAATGGATTGCCTTTCGTCTTTTGATATACTAAATCTGTTAAAGATGCTGCTAAATCGACTTCACAACTCAGGGTTTCAGCCACCAATTGATTGATATGAGGCAACGATAAGGGAGCAAGGGTAATAGTTGAAATTGTTGTTTGTTGTTCTCTTGGTGCGCGTTCCCTTGCGTCTTTCGCCGACGCGGGATCGCACCGCTTCTCCAACTCCCCCAAAGTTAACATCAACGGATGAGCCAGGAATACTTCGTTATCTCGATATGCTCCCAACAGCAGCAAATATCCTATCTGATTATTCCCCATCAGCACTTTCAGCAAATTTAATGATGCTGAGTCCGCCCATTGCAAATCATCCAGAAATAGAGTTAAGGGATGCTCAATGCTTGTGAATACGGCGATAAATTTCTCAAACAGGAGGTTAAAGCGGTTCTGAGCATCACTGCCAGAGAGTTCGGGTACAAGAGGCTGTTCTCCAATAATCCTTTTGAGTTCGGGAATGACATCAATCATAACTTGCCCATTTTCTCCCAATGCTTCTAATATTTTGGCTTTCCACTGTTTCAATTCGGCATCAGCTTCTCCCAGTAATTGCCCCATTAAGTCTCGGAATGCTTGCACAAAAGCAGAAAAGGGAATATTGCGATTAAATTGGTCAAATTTTCCTTTGATAAAGTACCCTTTCTGTCTGGTGATTGGTTTATGTATTTCATTCACTACGGCGGTTTTACCTATGCCGGAATATCCTGCTACCAACATCATTTCTGTTTGTCCTGCTGCTACTCTTTCAAAGCCATCAAGCAAACTTTGTACTTCTTTTTCCCTGCCATAGAGTTTTTCAGGGATGAGGAAGCGATCGCATAGGTCTTTTTCTCCCAAGACAAACTGTTCTATTTTCCCAGTTTCAAGATATTGAACCCTACATTTTTCCAGGTCATATCTTAGCCCCAATGCACTTTGATACCGCTCTTCTGAATTTTTGGCCATCAATTTCAACACAATATTAGCTAAGACTTTCGGCACTTGGCTTTCAGGAATTTTCGGAGGTGTTTTAGCAATGTGTGCGTGAACCAATTCCAGGGGGTCTTCACTTTCAAAGGGACGTTTTCCTGTCAGCAGTTCATAAAAGGTTACTCCTAGTGAGTAAAAATCACTGCGATAGTCTATGCCTCTATTCATTCTGCCAGTTTGTTCGGGAGAAATATAAGCCAAGGTTCCTTCTAAAACATTGGGAGTTTGCAAACTTTGGGTTTCTTTGGGCAGTAACGATGAGATACTAAAATCTATTAATTTTATTTCCTTTGTTTCCGGATCAATTAATATATTGGCTGGTTTGATATCTTTATGAATAATTTGATTTTGATGGAGATGGTGCAGAATTTCTGCTATTTGAATAGCTATTTGCAATACTTGTCCAATAGATATAGAAAACTGGCCTTGATATTCTGCAAGGGAGATGGCTCCTATATCTTCCATGATTAGAGCATAGCCATTGTTGTAACGCAAGAGTGAGTCTGGTTTTACAATACCGGGGATGTCTAGATTTTTGGCAATAGCGTATTGATTTCTAAACTGGACTAATTCGTTAAAAGACGGATATTCCTGACCCATTAATTTGATAATTACAGGTTGCCCACTATCGATATTTCTACCGCGATAGACTAGAGTACGTTCGCTTTTGTGGATGAGTTCAAAGGTTTGATAATTAGCGACTTTAATTGTTTTTGTCTCCATCATTTGGCTAAATTTGTTTTTCTTTTGAGTCTAATTTTGATCATATATATACCTATTTTAATTCGTTTTTTTCGGACAGTCCAACTCTTAGACATCTCCGAAAATACTCAGATATCTCCCCAAAATCAATGAGTGGTTACGTTCAATAATTAATCATTAGGGCTTGCTGATTAAATCTAAAAGTATTTACAGATAAAGGTTTTAGCATTTTTAAGTATCAAAAAGTGCGAGATTTTAGGTAGTAAAGGTTAAAAAAATTAAGATTTTTGTCAGGAATTAAGCAGGAAAATAAAGGGATTATTCTTCCTACTATCTCCTCTATAATTCCTCTTCATCCTGACTTAGACCCTCACCTATAAGACTTCTTCAGCAAACCCTAATTGCCTCTTATTTTCAAGGAGAGGATTGATTAATCATGAAAAATTTTATTTATTATCCCCTTAACAGGTGAGGTTTTAAACCACAATTTTTCGGTAACAATTCCATTATCTGTCTTACTTATGTATTGCCTGTCTACTGTTGCCATCAAATTACCACTCTTTCTATACCCTGAATCATCTAAAATTAGGCTAAATGCTCATTTATAAACATTGATTTCGTCTAATCTGTATTAAAAATCCCTGCTGTGACTTCTTTATTTCTATCAACATACTATTGACATTCTGGAAGATACTATTTAAAATCCAAAAGATTCAAAACTTTTATATTTGGTAATTATATCATGTCCGGATAATCAGTGATAAAAAAACCTTATACCTTTGAACCTTTTTTTCCCTTCTGCCTTCTGCCCTCTGTCTTCCTTCCACTAAAATATTTAACCGGATATGATATTACCTGCTGGTTCTAACTCTATCTAAATTAAAATTAATTATAAATTATGAGAATATATCTATATATTCTATCAGGAATTACATCAGCATTAATCGGCTGGAGTATAGGGCAATTTATTCTCAGCGATTTAGGCTGGTTACAAAAATTTCCTGAATTAGCATTATTTCCTTGTGTGGCAATTTCTTTAGCAGTTGGTATAGTTGCAACAGATATATTTTTAAGCAATCCTACTCGATTTAAGCGCAACTTCAACAGAGGTATAATACCCCTGAGTATTGCCGCCGGATTAGGATTATTAATCGGTCTTGCTTCTGGAGGATTAGTACAAATATTACTCAATCCACAACTACGAGATAAAGTTATAACTGTACCTGATAAATTTGTCAGAATAGTCGGATGGATTTTAATTGGTGGAGCAGTGGGTTTAGCTGAAGGTTTTACTTGGCGCTGGCGTAGTATAGAAGCAGGGGATAAACGGCGTTTTTTGCAGCGACTTACTATTAGTTTGAGTACCAGTATTTTGACCGCTTTAATTGCAGCAATTATCTTTGAATGGATACGACAACAAATGGATGGAATACCTACAGCATTACAAGTTTGGGAAGACACAATAGGTTTTTCTTTATTAGGTGGTTTATTAGGTTTAGTCTTGAGTTTTTCTACCTCTCCTAGTCATCTAGTTGCCCTGAGAGCTGGAGCTGGTTTTGAATATACTGAAAATGTCAATTTTAATCAGTCTGAAACACCAGGAAATTATCCTCATATTCAGAAAGAATTATCACCCAGAATTAAATTTGTGAGTAATGATTTAGTCGATAAAATTGAGGAAGGATTATCAATTCAATTACCAGCAAGGGGTAAAATTAAAATTGGTTCGGCCCAGTTAAAAATCATGGGAAATCAACAATTTGGCGTAGATATCTGTATCCCTGGTTTGCCACTGCATATTGCTGACTTAGACTTAGCATCTAGCCAAACAATTTTAGTACCTAATATCAAGTTTTTTAATAGAATAGAATATCAAGGCGATCGCCTGAAAGAAAGTACGCCAATCAAACTAAAACATAACGATTTAATTGCATTTTATGCCGAAAATGAGGGCTATAATGGTAAAAAAATATTCAGATTTGTCTACTACAATCGCTTCTTGGACCCGCAAGGTTAGTCTATCTTTGTTAATAGTAATTTCCTACATTAATCCTAGCTTTGCTCAAGTCAAAAATGTGGAAATTATTGAAGCTATTCCTGAACGTAATGAAGGTAAAGTTACCCTGCGACTCAAAGCTTATGACCAAAAGAATAAACCAGTGAGAGATCTACAAAAAGAGAACTTTAATTTAATAGTTTGTCCCCCTAAAACAGACCCTAAAGCTCCAGAATGTCAAACCTTAAATCCCATTGATATTAATTGGAAAATTCCTCAGCCTCAAGAATTACCTCCTGCTTGGGTAATTGTTTTATTAGATTTTAGTGGCAGTATGAAGCAATTAGATAGTAGTGGGGAAAAAACTAAATTAGAAGGAGCGATCGCTGCGATTAGAAAATTCAATCAAGATTTAGCGGACAAGGGAGAAAATACCAAAATTTCTATTGTTCCTTTTGGCAAAGGGGGTCAAAATTGTCCCGGAAATAAAGTGACTAAAAAAGAGCTGGATAATTTTGTTTTAGCAGGTAATAGAAAGGTTGAACAATCTCTGAAAAAACTAGAAAATCAACTGGATAATCTTTGTGCAGCTACAGATATTTATGAACCTTTGCGTCAGGCAGTACAATTTTTTGGTAATTCCGAAGATACTCGTTTTAACCCACGCCCAAATTCTAATTTATCTCAACCAAGACGTTCGATAATTTTACTTTCTGATGGCTATCATAGTATTTATGGCAATAGAGAAAATGAACCAGAATTAGAAGCACAAGACTTTGAAAAACTTGTGTTTATGTTGAAAAGTTATCCTAATATTACTGTCCATACTTTGGGTTATGGTTTGACTCCCCAACAATTGCAGGAAAAATATGATTTAGAGGAACTTCCTACTATTAGAGATATTAGTGTGAGAGGAGGAAAAAAAATTAATAATTCTGAAGAATTAACCGAACTTGCTGCTGAAGAATTTGTCGATCAAAAACGATTACAACAAATTGCAGGAGTAACTAATGGTATTGCTGAATTTTCTGGTAATGCTGAGGATATTTCTGCAAGTTTGACCGAATTTTTAGAGGCTTTATTTGATGAGTATCATATTAACTATATTCAGCCAATAAATGCCGACCGTGGTTCCTTACATAATGTGCAAGTTAGTCTCAATTTACCCAATATTTCAGTAGACTCAGAACAACAACCTTATGTATTTCCTTGGGTGTCGCGCTCCCTACCTTTTTTGACTAGACTAATCATTTTCTTATTTACTTTAGCAATATTATTAGGTGGTGGTGTAATACCATTTTTGTTGTGGGCAAAATCAATTAAGCGAGAGTATCAGTAAGAAGGCAGAGGGCAGAAGGCAGAAGGCAGGAGGAAGAAGGAAGAGAAGTTAAAAGTTAAAAGTCAAAAATTAAAAGTTAAAAGTTAAAAGTTAAAAGTTAGATTTTATTAGCTCAAAACTTTGATGCTACAATAATTTTAGGAAATTATTTAACATTTAAAGGGGAGAAGTTATTAATTAAAAGTCAAAAGTCAAAAATATACCTCTCACAAAAGTGTTAATTAAATCAATTCAATATATGAAATAAACAATTTTATCAAAATAGTATGGGTACGCTACCCCGCTTTTTAAGGCGAAATATTTTTGGAGAGTTTCTCAAATCCCCGTGACAAAAATAACTTCTGATATCATGTCCGTTGGTATTGTTTGTGTAAAAGTTAGCGTGGATATCTACAGGAAATTTAAGTTTTTTTCTTGCCTGTTCCCAGCTCCGGTGTTCCCTATTTACTATACAAGACCGATACTACCGGACATGATATGACTTCTGACTTCGTTAACTTCCTATTCCCTATTCCCTATCAATAATTTGAAGTTAATTAAGATGATACATAATCAAGCGTTACCTAAATTAATAACCTTTAATGAATTTCTTGATTGGAAACCAGAAAAAGGGCCTTCTGAATTACAGAAGGGAATGATTGTAGAAATGCCAACAAAAGGAAAACATGAAGAAATTTCAGGATTTTTAGCAGTTGAATTGGCTGTTTTTTTTAGACAGAATAAACTATCATATTTTTTGCCAAAACAAGCATTAGTAAAAGTACCCAATGAAAATAAGTGGTTATTTACCTGATGTATTAGTTGTAGATAGAAATGCTCTTAAAGACGAACCTTTGTGGGAAAAATCTTCAACCCTAACAAAAGGAGAATCAATTCCCTTCGTAATAGAAATTATCAGTAGTAATTGGCGAGATGATTATTTAAGTAAATTAAGAGATTATGAGGAAATTGGCATTAATGAATATTGGATTGTCGATTATTTAGGGATAGGTGGTTATCGTTATATTGGCAATCCAAAAAGCCAACTATTTCTATTTATCGGCTTATTGATGATGAATATCAAGTTCAATATTTTAGGGGTAATGAATCAATTAATTAATTAAACAAGAATATTCCGGCAAAACTCATGAAAAATATATCAATTACATTACCTGATAGTTGTAACTTTTCAGATTATTTCAAATTCAATTATTACCCGGAAGATATATTAAATTATTTTGGTTATCAATTAATAACAGAAGAGTTGGTTTTGCCAAAGTCTCAACAGCAAGTTGATGGGGTAGAAAATCTTAAGCAAAGATTTCGGAAAAGTCTTCCCTATATTACTTTAGATAGTGAGATGGCAAGGCGAGAATTTTTAATTGCTCCAGTATTAATAGAATTAGTAGATTATTGTCAGGCAAAACTTAAAGTTTCGTATCCTTTAGAAGTTTCACCTCAGCTCAAAGGTTCTCTAGATTATTTTTTACAAGCAGGAAATAATTTGTTAGTTATTGAGGCAAAGGATGAAAATTTAGAAAAAGGCTTTAAGCAATTGGCAGTTGAGTTAATTGCTCTCGATCAAGGAATAGAAGCAGAACAAAATTTATTATATGGAGCTGTTTCTATCGGGAAGATTTGGCAATTTGCTCTGTTGAAACGACAAGAAAAGCAAGTTAAGCAAGATCTAAATTTATATCGAGTACCTAATGATTTAGAATAGTTAATGATAATTTTAGTAGCAATTCTCACTGGAATTA
>NZ_CEZPJD010000089.1:4590-16220 GCF_983059655.1 Okeania sp. | reverse complement strand
TATCCGGAAAATCTGCGGATGTCTGCATCTATTCAAAATTCGGAGCAGGTAAGTAGTCATATTCTTTATCCATTGTTGTTTGACCCACAGACTTCTGGGGGGTTGCTTGCTGCTGTACCTGCGGAGTCAGCGAGTGCTTGTTTGCAGGCGTTACAGCAGGAATATTCTGAAAGTAGAATTATTGGTAGAGTAGTAATGTTGGATACGGGAGTACTGCCAATTAAGATTTGTTAGTAGGGAGTGGGGGAGTGGGGGAGTAGGGGAGCGGGGGAGTGGGGGAATTAATAATAAAATAGAGTTGTAGTGAGGAGAAAATTACAGTAAAGAATGAGTTGATTCAAAGTCATAAGGATTTAAAAGTTAATCATAAGGCTTTTATTGGAGCTATGCAAATTTTTGAATTATCTAAAAAATTTCCGATAGTATTACCCTATATTATAGTTGTTGAAAATTAAGCTAAAAAATAGCTAAATCCTTTATCAGTCAAAGTTTATAGCATTTTTCATGAAATCATGAAGACCTTATACAGTAAGCCTTTGAGCATTTTAAATTTTTCTTTCCCAACAACTCTATTAATAAACAAAAAAATTCAAGTAATTTTTGAGCAGGAGTATATGTTATGTCCAATTTTATAAGGGTACAGACTTATTTTTTAATATTTGGTGAAAATCTTGATACGGAATTAATAACTGAAAAACTGAAGTTTTCACCCAGTTCAGTACTTCTTCAAACAGACCCTCTCAGGACTATACTCGCAGATAGTGGTCCAAGAACTTTTGATCCCAGGTGGAATCTTGATTGTTGGAAAAATTTTTTAACTTCTAAGCAACTTAGACTTCCTCTAGATAAACAATTAGAATTTTGGGTAGGAAAGCTTTACCCAGTTAGGTCTGCTTTTCAAGAGTTTCAAAAATTGGGTTATTGGAGCGTAATTGATTGTAATATACATACAGACGATCCAGAACTCCTCTGCATTCAGTTTCGACTTACAAATAAGCTACTCCGAAAATTATCACAAATATCTATAGATGTAGATTTTGCAATTGATGTACAACCAAGCATAGACAACCCACAAATGTGTATGTTTACAGATGATGGCAATGAAGTCTCCTATTATGATATGGATGGAAAAAAATTGCCAGGCCCTCCAGATTTCTTGTAACGGCTTAGGATAAAATATATGAACAAAAAAGTTGTAGAGCTAATAGAGAAATTGAAATCCTGCGATGATAAAGTTCGTCGCAATGCTATAACGGACATAGGATTCATTTTAGAGATGTATTCTTTAAAATTATCTAGAGATGAAAGATTTGAGCAATTCAAAGGGATGCTATCTCCAGATTTGATAGAACTTTTTTTAGATGAAACTGAATTATCTGAGATTGTACCCTATCTTCAAGAAGAAATCGAAGCCAAGAATAAGGATACAGGAAGTTTAGTAGCAGTAATAGGATGTAGTTCTGCTCAGACTGGCTTATTACCCCTAGCTACAGCCATCAAAAATAGTATTGAAAACCTTAATTTAGATGAGTTAAATCAAGGGTTAATTGCATTAGAAAAGCTGTTATTTTTTGATGACAGCTTAAGTGATGCTGAAAAAAAAGATATAGTTCGGAAGAATGAATTAATGAGTAAAATATCGACTAAAATTCTGTCAGAAACACCAGTATCTCATAATTATAATTACTTACTAGAAACATATACACGTTTGATATCTCATCTTGTACTATTTTTCTTTGATGATGGTAATTACCAGTAATATCCTTTTTATTGCGAACAACTACTGAAACTGACCCTCTCAACCATACCACTCAATTTGTCTACAATGAATTAGGTCAACTCACCGAAACCATCTTCCATGATGGAAGCAGCACTAAGACCAGCTACAATGCTCTAGGTCAGCGCCAAAACACTACCGACCAAGAAGGCAAAGTAACTGAATACTTCTACGACCCACGATCGCGACTAGAAAAAGTAAATTTTGTAGGGTGCGTTAGACGGCTTAAATTCAGAGGATGAAAGGAATTTAACAATCGGTCGTAACGCACCATTTTAGTCGGTCTACTACTTTGCGGTGCGTTACGCTTGATGGACAGTAGTAAATTTTGTAGGCTCAGTTAGACGGTTTAAATTTAGACTATGAAAGGGATTTAACAATCGGTCGTAACGCACCATTTTAGTCGGTCTACTACTTTGCGGTGCGTTACGCTCCGCTAACACACCCTACTGGACTACTCTAATTATCCATTATGAAAAGCGCTGTAAAACTCAGTAAATTTTGTAGGCTCAGTTAGACGGCTTAAATTCAGACTATGAAAGGGATTTAACAATCGGTCGTAACGCACCATTTTAGTCGGTCTACTACTTTGCGGTGCGTTACGCTCCGCTAACACACCCTACTGGACTCCCCCACTCCCTACTCCCCCGCTCTACCACTAACCTTCTAAGTACAAAAAATGTAATCTCCCAAAATAATCACCAGCAACAATAGTTCTCCCATCCGGTGCAACTGCACAACGTTTGAATCCACTACTTCCAATGAAAGTAGCGATCGCCTTTTTAGTTGTTAAATCCCACAATTTCAAAGTCTTATCTTCCGAAGCAGAGATAGCTCGACTATTTGCTAATCCTACAACATCTAATACAGTTCCTTCATGACCTCTGAACACACCAACTTTATCACCTGTTTCCAAATTCCAAACTCTCACATCATAATCATAAGAACTTGAAATAACATACTTATTATCAGGAGTCACTGCCACAGAATTAACGAAGCCAACATGACCAGTCAAAACCAAAACTCTTTCTTCTGTTTCTAAATCCCAAACCATAACATTTGTATCGTGAGAACCTGAAATTACATACTTACCATTAGGACTTATTGCTATACAAGATACCTCCTCTTCATGACCTCCTAAATACCCAACTTCTTGCTTTAATTCTAAATCCCAAATCTTCATTCCACGGTTTCCCCAATATCCAGAAATAAGAGCTTCACCTTCTGGGGTTACTACCATAAAATTCCCTAAATGTAAAGGGGATAAAAAAGCATAAGTTTCTTGTTGAGTTCTGGGATTACGACATTTCATTTTTCTGATTTCAGTACTAGGTTCTGAACTGCTAAAACCAAGAAATATCTGTTTACTATCTGGAGTAATTGCAAAACAATGTACTACTCTAAAGCCTTCTATTTCTATAGTACAAACTTCAGAAAAATTTGTTAAATCCCAGACTTTTAATCTAAAGTCACAAGCAGCAGAAATTGCCCATTTACCATTAGGAGCAATAGCAACAGCATTAATCTCTTCTATATGACCAATAGGAGTATAATTTATTCGATTATTTTCCCAAACTTTTGTTAAATCCCAAACTTTTATACTAGCCTCAGAACCACAAGAAATTGCCAGTTTTCCATCTTTTGTAATGACAATATCATTTACATAACGACGATGGTCTCTAAAAGTAGCAATTTCTTTTCCTGTTTCTAAATCCCAAACTTTAATTGTTGAATCACCGGATGCAGAAACTAAGTGTTTACCATCGGGAGTTACTGCTACAGATTCAACTACACTATCATGACCAGATAATCGAAATATTTCTTCTCCTGTTTTTATATCCCAAACATAAATCCAACCGAACAAGTACTCCCATTCTCCATCAAGGTCGTACCCAATAACTCGCTTTCCATCTGGCGTAACTGCCGCTCCTTCAACTTCTGCAGTATGACCTTTAAGTGTCTTAATTAATTTCCTTGTTTTTCGACTCCAAACTTTGATAGTTTTGTCAAAGGAAGCTGAAATTATTTTTTTTCCATCCTGTGTAATTGTGACAGATTTTACTTCTGCTTTATGGGCTTTAATAGAGTGAAGAAGTTCCCCTGTTTGTAGATTCCAGATTTTAATAGTTCCATCATCAGAACTAGAAATTAATTCTTTTTCGTCTGGTGTAAGAACTACTGAAGTTACTGGTGCATCATGTCTATTTAGGGTAATTATTTGTTTTTTTTCGATTAAATCCCAAATTTTTATTGTTTCATCTGCTGAGGCTGAAATAAGTAGTTTTCTATCAGATGTTACTGCTAATGATGTGACTTCTTTTTTATGACCAGTGAGAGTAAATTCTTCTTTTCCTGTTTCCAGATTCCACACTTTAATTTGATTATCTCTAGCACCGGAAATTATTTGTTTATTATCTGCTGTAACTACTACAGTATTGATAATTTCTGTATGACCTTTGATAGTACGAATTAATTCTGTATCGGGGGGCGCGAAAGTCTGAACTAAAGGACGTAACCAAGCAGTTCTTCTACTTTTTTTTGCCCGTTTTAATAAGTTTTGAATATCTGGATTTTCAATGCCTACTAAACGACTCCAAAGTTGTTCGATTAGTTGTTTTTTATCTTTTTTAAGAAGATCTTCTGAGAGACGAATTACTCCTTGAATTAATCTCAAAGTCTCTATTTGTTGAGCATTTATATCTGAGGGTTTTGAAGGGTGTAATACTGAGTTATAATCCTCTATTAATACCTGGAGGTCATCGACAGCAATTTTAGCCTTAATAAAATCAAAATCTATTAAATATTGATATAACTGTTGAAAATTTCCAGCTTCTAATAACTCCCCAACTCTCATTTGAACAGCAGTTTTTTTGTCTTGAGCAGGAATACTTTTCAACCAGTTACGAACTTCACTCATTCATTACACTCCTCTAGATCAGTTATCAGTTATCAGTTATAGCGCTGTGCGCAGGCAATAGGCAATAGGCAATAGGCAATAGGGAGGATAAGAGGCTGATAAGATAAGACTTTTAGCTATTGGGCAGTTCCTGAAATTTGTAAATATACCAGCACACACTGCTATATCAGTCAAAATTAAAAAATCAGGTGTTGGTGAATTTAGCTATGATTTTGTGCTTAGGAAATAGGGAATAGGTAGGGACGTTGCATGCAACGTCCGTACAGATTAGTTCGTTCCTTCCTTTTGAACAAATTTATTCCTCATCCCCTATTACACTCCCAGTTTCTGTAAATCGGAAGGTGCGCGGAGAGGTTGAAATCTCCTGCTAAACATTTACTGCTGACTGCTGACTGCTGATTACTGATTGCTTATTTAACTCCAGCATCTGTGCTGTCATTGCTAAACTTTCCTCATATAAAACATCCCTTCCCCAATGTTGTAACTGTTGTGCCATCAACGCTTCTGCCTTCTGATCCGTTAATGCTGTTACCTGCTCTGTCAGACAAGACTGCGCCTTACCGCCAGATTCTAAACGCATACAACCAGTAGTTTCAGAACACAAAATTGTGCAACAATTAATATCAGCATCAGGATTAGTCGAACCCAAACGCACTCCTACTAAGTCTCCAGGAATTTCACCAAAGTCAGCAGTAGGAATAGCTGCTAATTCGGCAACAATTTCTTGATTATTTTGCCCATGAAATTTTATATGAGTAATATCATAGTCACCACCTACTTCTGCATAAGAAACTGGTTTCCAATCAAGACGACTAGCAAACCAACCTAAAAACATTAGTGCTTGAGCAGCATTTCCTTTTTCATAGTCAAGTGTAATAGTGTCAATTTCCCATAAAGCTGCCCGTCGTTTGGGAGGATCAAAAGTAGCGGCAGTTAATTCTTGCCAAGCTGAAAGACGATGCCAGTTTAGATCGGCAATATAAGTTTCGTTATCAATCAACTCCTGCATCTTTAAAAACTCCGATTCTGGATCGGAGAAGTAGCAGGAGTCCATAACTATGCAATTACTGGCCTCACACAAACTCCGAAATAATTCCTGGTCTGTGTTGGGAGTTGCTTTCCACCATACGAATTTGGGTAGATCGGGAATCATTAATGATGTTACTGTTTCACCTACCCTTTCCATTGCTGATTTTGTTCCCCGTAGAGTGACATATTCACTACAAACTAGATTTGAGGTACTTCGCTTCTGAATTGGGCAGTAGGCAGATACTTGAGCTGTTACTCCTGTATCTTCTTCTCCAATATTTGGGCATAGAGTAACTATACGACAGGGGTTTTGAGCTGCGATCGCATCTGCTAGACTAAATCCTCTGACATTAATATTTGCCACTTGTTGTCTGTCTTCTGGTTGTTTGGCAAATTCTTCGCGCAATTTGGCTAAAGTTTCTGGGTCTACTCTACCCGTGATTGGCAGTTTATATGTATTTTGTGCATTTCTAATTCCATCCCTGGTTTTTGGCCCGTGAATGCCATCAATGGGGCCTTCGTAGAATCCTAATCCCCCTAGCAATTGTTGAAATTCTTCCGGTTCGTATATTACCATGCTAAAGGTAGCAGCTCTGGTAGCAATGGGTGCTGATTTTCCTCCATTTTGACTAAGCCAAATTTTACTTAATTCTTCTTCTATTTCTCCTAGAGAGATATCTTTTGGTTGTTGTAAGGCGACAATTGGTGTAGTCATTTTTTTTGTTTGTCCTTAGTATTAGTTTTTCTTGATTTAATCTGTTGATGGTAATTATACTTGGTAATCTTGTCGTGATTTTGGCACTTGTCCTTAGTCTTCGAGACTGATTTGAGTATTTATGCCATACTTTCTTGCCTAACTATTACTAAGTAGATTGTTACCGAAAAATTGGGTTTAAAGCCCTTTTAGGGGGACTTTATGCTATAATTGAAAAAGCGGAAAGGTATTCAACCACTCTAAAAACCTATAGCTACCTAAATTGTAGCGTTTGCACCTTGAAAATTGCGGTCAGACCCCGCGTCGCCGTTAGGCGCAAGCGGTCGGACCCCGCGCCGCCGACAGCTCGCTTGCGGAACGCCGACTCCTGTGAGGGAATGCTGACCAAGAGAAGAGTTATGGGGTTTTGTACACCGAATACTTGTACATGGAAAAGCTATAAGCAACAAGTATCAGAGAACCAAAAATTTTGAGGTTTGAACTGTACCGTAGGGCATACGGGAACAGGCTCTTGGAATAGAGCAAACGCTTGGGGAGAAAACCATCTCTGGGCTAGGTATCGCAAGGTAATTAGTTTAAGTGGACTCAGTTAGCCAAGAATCCGGGTTTCAGGAGAATCTCCGTGCTTTTAGGCCGGAGAGTATGTCAATAAGTAGACTTTTGATTATATAGGATAGCGTAAATTGGCAAATTATACCTATTTTACTAAAAAAAAGTTATTTCCCATTACCCTGTAATTTAAACTTTTTTTAATAAATTTTACCCCGAATTTTTTAATCGCTAATCATATTATGTTAATTTTCAATAGTGTTTAGATATCTCTCAATGTAGTTAATAATTATTGCTATGATTTTGATTGGATTTGATTTAAGTTACTTCTCTTCAAATCTAAAACCTTACTATGTATTGTCAACTGAGTCAATCCTCTCCTTGATAAAGAAGAGGTAATTATTAATTATTAATTGTTGAATCACCTACTACCTAAAACCTAACACCTAACACCTTCTTCAAAGCATTTTGTTTTTGGTTTTACTAGAAACTAAAGCTACTAAATTATCAATATAACGACTAGCTTCCATTGGCATTACTTCCATACCATGGAGTACTTTTTGATTCAGAATAAAGTATACTAAAGAACCAACAAAAATTTTAGCAGTTGCTTCTGGATCGTCAAGGTTTAATTCTTGATGTTCTTGCAAATATTTTGTCAGAATTTCTACTGCTGGTTTTGCTATTTGAGTTAAAAATAACTTGGATAAATCTGGATATTTTCCTGACTCAGCAATAATTAATCTAACAAATTCTAAATATTCAGTATCATTGATATTTTCTGTGAGTAATCTATCCGCTAAATTGCGCAATACTTGTTCCGGTTCTCCTTCAAGTGGTTGTGACCAGACAAAATTAAATTTTTTGGTAGCTATTCGCTTGACTAAAGCTTTGAATAATCCTTCTTTATCTGTGAAATGACTATATAGTGTCTGTTTCGATACCCCTGCTGCTTTGGCTACTTTGTCCATACTGGTACAAGCATAACCATTCTTGAGAAATTCTGGTATTGCTCCTCTTAATATTTGTTCTGCTTTGCCGACAGCACCCTGGCCTTGTTTTTTCAGCCTCTTGATTTTGGTCATTAACTTTTTTCCTTGAGATTTTTTTTCTTTCTGAGTTGACATTATCAAACTTGTAGTTATATATTGTAAATATAATCAAACTATACGGTCTAGTCTAAGTATAGAATTAGTAATATGAGTATAATTTGTTTCTCCATATTGGCAAGCACAATTGTCTTATCTGACGTAGTTATCAACGGTAAGCTACAAGCCTCAAAGCGGTTATTAAACTGGATAGAAAAGGTTGGCGATCGCGCAAGCGGAACGGAGTTCTATCGCTCTCAAAATAAGGGCAATATTTCCGAAATTTCAGAATAATCTTGCTAGTAGTATTTAAGTATCAAAATTTTCACTACTGATGGCTAGTATTAGTAAAGGAAGATAAATTAGCCATTAGTATTTTTATTGGAGAAACTTCCCAAAGAGTTTTCTAGAGGTAAAATACAGATATACACTGTCAAGATGGAAAAATTATGTTTGAAAACTCTTCAATAATTAGTAAGTCTCCTGAAATTATGGGAGGCACTCTTTCAGTTATCAGTTGTCAAGATGGAGAAGTTATGTATGTTTAAAAACTTTCAAATAATTAGTACCTCTCCTGAAATTATGGGAGGCACCCCAGTTTTTGCTGGAACGAGAGTGCCAGTAGAAACACTTTTTGACTATTTAAAAGCAGGAGAGTCTATTGATGATTTTCTTGATGGTTTTCCTAGCGTTACTCAAGAACAAGTGATTGAATTATTAGAAGAAATAGGAAAACAAATTATTCGTGTAGTAGCATAGAATGAAGATTCTTTTGGATGAATGTATAGATCGTAAGTTAGCAAGAGAGTTTGTTGACTATGAAGTAAAAACTGTGCCTCAGATGGGATGGTCAGGAACAAAAAATGGTCAACTTCTTGCTCTTGCAGAAACACAATTTGATGTGTTTGTTACAGTTGACCGTAACTTATCATTTCAGTTGAATTTACCACAGTTCAATATTGCAGTAATTGTTTTACAAGCACCTTCAAATCGTTTAGTAGATTTGAAAATTTTAATGCCAAAAGTTATAGATGTTCTAGCTACAGTATCTAAAGGAGAAGCTAGAGTTATTAGTTTATAGAAGTAGAATTTTAAGAAAAAATTTGAGTTATTTTCATATTTACCCTTTAGGATGCAGAAAAAGTTAAAACAACTTTTGTAATAAACTTTTCAATTTTTTTGTTAGTTTGTTTATACTCCCCTTTTCCATCTACTAAATATTCGGGTACTTTTATATTCATTGCTAAACTAAAACCGTTTTCAATTTGTGAAAATAAGTTTAAATTTTGTTCAAACCTTAACATTAGGTTCTTTTTTTCACGATTTTTAACTAGAAAATTAATGTCTTTGTCTTGAGACAAAAAGTTTTCAGAAATGTATTGTTTAGCCGATTCTATATCTGGAAGAGAGCCTTTAAATTCTGCTGATATTTTGTAGAGTTCTTTTTCTACACTTTTAGTAAAAGATTCTCCACCTGTATTGAACAAGTCAAAAATACTAAAATTCGATTTCAAATTGAAATCTTTATTAGACTCAAACTCTCGATCTTTTTGATTAATTAATTCAACTTTTTTCGCACCCAAGTAACCAGCAACTGTTGTGTAGTGTTGCCATTTTGTGAAAATAACTTCAGTCTTAATTTTTTCTGCATCAAATTTTAAATAATCGTTAGGATTATAGGCGTTTTGAATAAGAATATTCCCCGGCTCAATCAAACCTTTTTGCTGTAAGGATTGTAAAAAACTTTGACTACTTTCATCGTATAAATCAATAGATTCTTCTACGATACACAACCCATTTTTTATTTTATTAGTTCCCTTCATTAAAATTGAATTTTTTGATTTTCTATAAGCTGGCTCATACTTAATTCTCTCAGCCATACCTGTAGGTAAAACTAAAATAACTTGGCGTTTACCAGGATTATCAACTGGAATATTTGCTTCATATCCATAAGGAAAAGAATATTCTTCTGTCATATATCTCCTTTATTTATCTCTTATTAGTAACATAATAATGTTATTTATAGAAATTAACAATCCTACTAAAATTAACTCAATTTCACTAAAAAAGTATTTGATGATTATTAAGGTTAGTATTACAGGAGTAAAAATTTTTATTAATAGTTTACCTATGCGTAAAAATTTTCTTTTGTCTTGATTTTTATAATAAATCTCACGCAAATTAAACTCTATGGTTTCTAACTGATTTTCTTGAATTGGTTGTTCAATTTTTTCAGCAAAGTCTTGAATTTTGTTTCTAATTTCAAAAACCCAGTCTTCAAAGTTGTAATTTAAAGATGATCCAGGTAATTTCCCTTTAATGCCTATTTTTGCCGGGCGTTTAGTTGCATCTAACTTATTAGTCATAGCTTCAATATAAAAGTCTAAATTACTAGACAAAATATTTATTTGATTTTCTGTAACTTCCGCAATTCCAGCAACATTTAATTTATCAATACTTTTAATTACTTCTTGACCTTCTATACTATCCGAGTCAACAGTTCTGGTATTTTTGACAATATAAATAGAAATATTTTTATTGTAATTTACAATATAAAAATACAAATCAGTATTCATGTTACTTTTTAGATTAAGGATTTAAGTATTCCGAGAACTAATTGACTAGCAAAATTTTGAGAAACAAGACTTCCAGTGACCCATTCAATTTTTGTTTTTGGAAAATCTAGACCACCAGTAATCTCTGTAAAACGATCCCTAAAATTTCTGTGATAACGTGAACTTAAATAACGAGAGACACTCTCTTCATTGTCAATTTCACCAAAATGATTACCAACTATAATTAACTTTGAGAATGATTTTCCTTGCCAGAACTTTAAATCTCTTTGCCACTGACAAAAATGATTAAAATCTACTTCTAGAGCAGCTTTGTACTTTTTTCTATCATACTGATTACCTGTAAGATTAAGCAATAAATCACTTCTAACAACATAAATAATACAATAGCTCTGATTAAAAGTATCTTTTTTCAAATCATAGAGGTCGCGTTGACCACCTACATCAAAAAAATTTCTTAATTTAATAATTGATTCTTTTGAATGTTTAAATTTTATTTTTATTGTTTCCTCGTTTTCTCTGGTACTTGTACTCTCAATACCATGCACTAATTTATGGGTAAGGATAAACTTATACAACACTGATTTTCCGCAATTATCAACCCCTAAAATTCCCAGATTAATTCCAAATAAATCAATATCTATTTTGTCGAAAAATGAATTGTCATCTTTTAAACTTGTATGCCATTCCATATATATTCACTATTTTGAGATAGTAAGCAAGGAAGTTATGAAATTTCTCTACACTATATTTAGTTAGTAATTACATCGCTAATTTTTAGTAGCAATCGTAAGGTCTATAGCTGTAACGTACAGGACGACTATAGTGATAACTAACAGGGCGACGATAATAACGTTGAGAACGACTATAACCGTAACAATCATCGAAATTATGACCACCATTAATAGTGGCAGATTCTCAGGAATTACAGTTAAGTATTCTTCATAGGCGGGTAATATCCGGATAATTATCTACTTCTTCT